>CAZRGJ010000080.1:3696-9681 GCA_964599445.1 uncultured Planctomycetaceae bacterium
TGGACCAAAACCCGTTTCGATCTGTTTCTTCCAAAGAGTGCGCAGATGGTCGGTCGCGCCGTAGCGGAATGGATGGTAGTGCGAGACCGGCTCGTCAAATTCGGTAAATTCGTGGATCAGCTGCCCATTAAGCCACGCCGTGATCCGGCCGTTCTGGATGATTTTCCCGGATGCGTCCCGTCGCGGCGCGATGTAGAGGACGTCAAGAGTCTGCCATTCCCCCGCAGGACGCGCAGCATTGACTTTCGGAGCCTGGATCCCATAAACGGCACCCGCTGTGTTTTTGGAATCAATTCCCGGCTTCCCGTGACTGTCCATGATCTGAAGCTCGTAGTTTCCGTGAATGTACAGTCCGCTGTTTCCGGAATTTTCCGGCGAGACCATGAATTCCGCGTGGATCTCCGCATCGCGAAAAAGTTCCTCCGAAAAAATGTGGCTCGAGCGGACCGGATCCTGTTCGCTCACCGGACGGCGGGTCGTGGAGATCAGCGTCCCGTCCTTAACGCGCCAGTCGGCCGGAGTTCCTTCCTTCGAAAGAAAGCGGTTCACCAGCGTTCCGTCTTCCGCTGTCCCGAAAAGAAGGATCGCGTCAGAGGGCATCATTTCAGAGGGCGTCCAGCCGAACGATGCCGTGCAGATCATCCCGCAGACCATCCAAACGCACCCGAACAGCAGGCTGGCTGTCGTTTGCGAAAGACGAAACACGAATGCGCTTGATTTTTTCATGGTCGGATTCCTTTCAAAATGGAAGGAGATTTTTATTTGATCGGGCAGCCGCAGTTCTGATTTGCCGGGATCAGGCAGAGAAATTTCAGCGTGATGTGCCCCGTATTTTTGACTTGGTGCGGTTCATTCGGCGGAACGAAGGCAAAGGAACCGGGACGAACAGGATGCTCCTCGCCGCTGCACAGAACCGTCGCAGATCCCTGCAGAAAGTACATTTCATGCTCCCACGGATGCTCATGATCCGGCGTACAACCCCCAGGCTCCAGCTCGAACTGACGCATGGCAAAGACGGGAGCTCCATCATTTGCGCCGATGAGGAGACGCATTTTCGCCCCCTTTGCGCCGGGCTGTTCAACTGCGTTTGCGGGAATCTGATCTGAGTGCATGATTTTTTTCATTTTGAGTCCTCCTGAGCAAATGGAATCAGCTTTCCTTTCATTTCATTTTAGCACAAAACCCGCATTTTGGAAAGGAGGGGGGATGGAAATACCGGAAGCTCCTGAAAAAATGCATTTCCGCGTCTTCCGGCGAAGAAAGACCGTTTCTCCCCCCTTGACTTTTTTAAGGGACACAGGTAGAATCAATGGAAGTTGATCGTTTTTAAAGTTCCTTCCTCCAGCCCTCCGCGATTTTATGGACACACGACACACTCCCCTGGTTTCCCGTTCTGTACTTTGGCCGTTCATTCTCCTGACGACACTTTTCGCATGGTGGGGACTGGCGAACAACATGACGGACACGCTGCTTCCCGCATTCAAGCGGATCATGAGCTTCAACGACGGAACGACTGCCTGGATCCAGGTCGTCTGCTATGCTCTGGGCTACGGATGTTTCGCCATTCCCGGAGCGATCTTCATGAAACGCTTCACGTACAAAGCGGGTGTTCTGCTTGGCCTCGGAATGTTCGTCACCGGTACGCTTGCGTTTTTTCCCGCGCAGTTCGCGTACCAGTCCCCCTCTGCGTGCTATCTGATCTACCTCGGCGCCATTCTAGTCACCTTCGGCGGCCTCGCCATTCTTGAGACCGCGTGCAATGGGTACGTCTGTGCCATGGGAGAACCGGAAACGGCCGTCCGGAGGCTGAATCTTGCGCAGTCGTTCAATCCATTCGGGTCGCTCGTCGGAATAGTACTGAGTCAGATCTTCATCCTCTCGCAGCTCAGTCCCCTGACGGCAGAGGACCGGAGTCAGCTTCCGGCAGCGGAACTGGCACAGATCCAGCAGTCGGAACTTTCGGCAGTCTCGGCGACCTACGCGATGATCGGACTCGTGCTTTTAGCGACATGGCTGGCGATTTTCTTCACGCGGATGCCGAATATTCGGGAGAAGCAGGATCAGAAGACGAAGATCGACTTTTTCGGGACCTGGAAACGTCTTCTGCGCAATCGAAACTACGTTCTGGCGGTCGCCGCGCTTTTCTTCGTGGTCGGCTCGCACATCGCGTGCTGGTCCTTCACGGTCCGGTACTCCATGGCGGCTCTGGATCTTGAAGAAATCGCGAAAAATACGCCGGAAATGCTCCGAAACATTGAGCCGGTGAGCCGCGTTTTCTACGATTTCTGCGAGACGGTCGGACTCACCGGATTCATTCCGAAGACGGCGGAACAGTGTGGCGCGACATTCTACATTTTCTCGCAGATCCTCTTCATCGGCGGACGCTTTTCCTGTACGGGACTCATGAGCCGTGTGCGTCCCTCGACGCTCCTGATGTTCTTCGCGCTCGGTGCGCTTACCTGCTGCTGTATCGTGACGGCCAGCCCAAATCTGCTCGGCGTTTACGCGCTGGTCTGTGCCTCAGGGTTCATGTCGCTGATGTTTCCGACCATCTTCAGTTACGGAACGCGCGGACTTGGAGACGACACGAAAATGGCCGGCGCGGGAATGGTCACGATGCTCTGCGGAGGCGCGATCCTGACGCAGATCCAGGGCATGATCTCCGACACTTCCGGCTCCATCGCGCAGGCGTACGCAGTCCCGATGTTCGCGTTTTTCATGATTTTGTGCTACGCGGTCTTCGTTTGCCGAAAGGTGGACGCTCACCAGGCAGAATAAAGTGAGGAAACACCATGAACGAAAATCTTTTTTCGGAACCGCGCAGACCGGGGATCCTTTCCCGATTGTGCGCACTCCTTTCCCGGTTCCTGTATTGGGGGTGCTGCGCGTACTGCGGGATGCTGGTCCTCTTCATCCTGCTGTTCTTTCTCAAACCGTATCTTCTCGACCATGACGCATGGTCCGAAAAAACAAAGAGCATGATCGAAAAAAGATGCGGTCTGGAAATTCCCGAGACGCTCGAATGGCACGATTTCTCATGGAAGCACTCCTTTCGCGATGAGCTCATTTCCGGGGAATTCACCGGTACGTTCGCGGAACTGGAACGTCTCTTTCCCTCGGAACGGTTTCTCTGGCAGAAAGTCCGCTCGACAAACGGAGATTTTATCGACACGGAACAGCATCTTCCGTTCACTCCGAACTGGGCCCCGAACTGTGGAGAAGACCGTTTCGTGATCTACGGACACGAAAAAGCCTTTCAGCTCTCCGCAGTCGCCGTCGTTCCGGTCTCGGAAAACATCCCGCTTTCGGAAAATACTTCGGAACCGATCCCACCGCAACGCCGTATTCGCGTCTGGTTCGACATTCTCTAACGACGCTCACGGAGCCGTGTTTTCAGGGCACGGTTCCCGGCTCTCTTCCGGTTTCAGAATACCGTCCGGACCGGATCCGCCTCCGGCTTCCTGACTCGCTCCAATTTCCGGTCTATTCTCCATTTCCGCATCTTCCAAAAGCAGAGGGGGCGCAAGAAAGGTTTCAGGAACAGCCGGGCCAGCCTGCGGGGCTTTTCGACGATTTTCGATCCGCTCAAATTCCTCGAGCAGATACTCTTCCATGAGCGTCGTGTGCCAAACCGCCATCCCCACGGCCATGCCGACTCCCATGCAGACCGGAGCCATCCAGATCTGCATTTTTCCGTGGAATGTGCTTCCTTTTCTCTTGTTGATAAAACCCAACACAAAAGCGATGATGCCGAAAAAAGGAGGCAGGATCAAAAGCGACAGAAACATGGAAATGTACGCCGTCGAAATGAGAAATTTCGTGCTGTGCTCCGTAGAAAACGGCAAAAGTGCTTTTTTGACGTCCGAAATGAATTTGAAACGCTGCTCTTTTTCAGAGTGCGCCATTTTCTGAATGACTTTCTGAAGCGAACGCGGGATCCGGATCCCGGCCTGCGAGACATTCAGCCGGTCAGTCCCATCCTCTTTCGGCAGTTTCCCCGTGAGTATGAAGTAAAGCGTACAGCCAAGCGAATAAATGTCGGTCCGTTCATCGATCGGAAGCTGCTTTCTCTGCTCCGTCGACATGAAATGCGGCGTCCCTCCATAGTGTACGGAATCATTCAGTGCCGAGCGCAGCTGCGTCATGCCGAGATCCAGTACTTTCACGTTTCCATCCGGCTGGAGCCAGAGATTGGAGGGCTTCACGTCGCAGTGAAGCAGTCCGAAACTGTGCGCATGCTGGATCCCGCGGCACGCCTGAAGGAGGATACTGACGGCTTCCGTCATGGGGAGCGGCCCATCCCGCTGAATACGCTGCGCAAGATTCTCTCCTTCGAGCAGTTCCATCACGAGATACGGTTTCCCATTGAAATTCCCGGCGTCCATCGTCGTGACGACATTCGGATGAAAGAGTCTCCCAGCCAAAATGATCTCCTGATGAAAACGTTCCGTAATTTCCGGCGAAATGATTTTCTTGTGGCGGATAAATTTCACGGCGACTTTCCGGTGAAGCATCTTGTGCTCCGCCTGATAGACGATCCCCATTCCACCTTTTCCCAGCACCGACTGCAGCTCGTACAGACCGATCGACTGAGGCAGCTCCAGCTGTTCTTCCGATTCGGCATACCGGGAGAATTCGTCCCAAAGTTGGGAAAATTCTGCCGGCATACGATCCTCAATATCCGCCGTATTGGCGATCCGAAACATCGGTTCCGCCTCACATTCCAGACGTTCAAGAAGTTCACGGCACTTCGCGCACTCGCTGATGTGAGCTTCGATCTGCGCACATTCGTCTTCGTTCAGTTCGCATTGAATGAAAGTTCGCAGCAGGGATTCCTCATAGCATGATCTCATAAAAATTCTCCTTTCATCCTATAGAACGCTCAAGCGTTTTCGATTTCGGGGAAAATTTTAAAAAAATCTGCTTTTTTTGATCTAAAAAAAATAAAAGGAAACAAAAAAGATGCTCTGCCGCAAAATATCAGGCAAACTCAGCCCGGTTCCGCGGGGTTTTCAGGTCCCGCGGGGCTTCCGGTTCTGCGGGGTTTTCAGGTCAGAAACGGCCCTCGATCCCGGCATCAAAAAAGTCCAGTGTTTTTTTCAGTGCCCCCTGCTGGGAAGCGACCAGTGCGGCAGCGTTTCGGCCAAGCGTTTGCGCGAAGTCTGCGTCCTCCAGCGTTTTACGTACAAAATCGGTCATTTCATCCGTATCGTGCACCACGACGGCCGCGGAAGATGCGAGGAGTGCGTTCACGATGTCGCGGAAATTCCACGTATTCGGGCCAAACGAAACCGCAGTACCAAACGCTGCCGGCTCGAGCATATTCTGCCCGCCGCGCGTTCCCATGCTCCCGCCGACAAATCCGGCAAACGACGTCCCCCACCATCCGCCAAGCTCGCCGATCGTATCGACCAGGAGAATATCTTTCCTCGGTTTTTCATTCCGGCTTTCTTCAGAAACTTCAGAAAGTTCCGGAAGTTCCGAACGCCGCTGAAAATCTGCGCCTTCCCTTTCCAGCATTTTTCCCACTTCGCCGAACCTCTCGGCATGGCGCGGAACAAGAATGAGACGGAGTTCCGGATGCGTAGGTTTCAGACGCCGAAAAACCTCCAAAGCCATCGCTTCCTCCGGGTCCTCCCTACTTCCCGCAAGAAAGATCCGGTCCAAATCCCGAATGTCCCAGAGTGCCGCGAGTTTCCGGGTTTTTTCATTTCCGCGGTCAGACTGTGCACCGTCGTATTTAATGGATCCGACGTTCACGACCCGGTCTTCCGGCACGCCGAGGAGACGAAAACGTTCCGCTCCCGCTTCATCCTGCGCCGTCACGAAAGCAAGCGTCCGCATCAGCCGCGCAAAAACAGGCCGGACACGCCGATAGTTCCGAAAACTTTTCTCTCCCAGTCTGCCGTTCATGACGAAAACAGGCACTCCGCGCCGCTCGGCTTCCAGAAGAAGGTTGGGCCAGATCTCCAGTTCTACGAGAAC
>CAZRGJ010000081.1:0-9642 GCA_964599445.1 uncultured Planctomycetaceae bacterium
GCCGCCGCAGCAGCCGCCGCACTGTTTGCAGTCTGCGCAGGAACGGAAATCCGGCTTGAGCCACGCTTTTCCTTCGCATGGACTCGTCTTCATGAATGCCGCGAGGCGCACGAATCGCTGCACGATCTCCGGAGCCAGAATGTGCTCCATCTTGCACGCAGTTTCGTCGGCAAGCTGCGGGTCAACGTCCAGAAAATCGCAGAGAAATGCGCGGATCTTTTCGTGCCGGCCAACGATTTCCCGCGCATAGTTTTCCCCTTCCGGAGTCAGCGTCACGAATGCGTACGGCGCATAGTTGATCAGCTGGCGTTCCCCCAAAGCACGCAATGCGCCCGTGACGGAAGCATTCGAGACTTTCAGGGTTTTCGCAATGTCCCGCGGCCACGCGACTCCGTTTTGGTCAATGATGTTGAGGATGGCTTCAAGGTAGTCTTCCAAACTCTCGGAAAGGTGCTTCGACTGTGAATTTTCCATGGAAATCTCCGGGAAAGAAGGCTGAAAAACGATGAAATCCTGATCGGTCCAGCGGAAAAACGCATCCGCCGGCAGTTTTTTTACTAAAATTCCGGACGTCCGAAAACCAGAAGTTTTGGACGTCCGGATATTGCGTCACGAAGTCTCAGGATCCGCAGATCACTCGTACTTCAGGACCGCGCCGGTATCCGCACTGGTCGCCAGCGCAGCATAGCGGGCCATCCAGCCGGACTTGAAGCGCGGTTCCGGCTTCGTCCAGCTCTTTTTGCGTTCGGCAAGTTCCTCATCGGAGACCTGAACAGCAATTTTACGCGCCGGAATGTCGATCTCGATGATGTCGCCGTCCTTCAGCAGACCGATCGGACCGCCGGACGCTGCTTCCGGGCTGATGTGCCCGATGCACGCACCAGCTGTACCGCCGGAGAAACGTCCGTCCGTGATCAGCGCGACGGAATCATCCAGCTTCACGCCCTTGATCGCCGTCGTCGGAGCGAGCATTTCCTGCATCCCGGGACCGCCTTTCGGGCCTTCATTGCGCACGACGACCACGTCGCCAGCCTTCACTTTGCCCGCGACGATTCCATCGTACGCATCATTTTCGCTCTCGAAAATGACGGCCGGGCCGGTGTGCTGCATCATGCTCGGCTTCACGCCTGCCGTCTTCACCACGGCACCGTTCGGAGCCAGGTTGCCGAAGAGGATCGCGAGTCCGCCTTCCTGATTGTACGCATTTTCGACCTCACGGATGCAGTCCTGCGGATCGAAGTTGAGTTCCAGTTCGTCGATGTTCTTCGCTTTGCGTTCGACGCTCATCGCCGGCGTATTGCGGCAGTTGCCCGGTTCGATCGCCGCCAGCTCAAGTGCTTCCTGGCAGACCGTATCGCGGGAGCGAATGTCCCATTCCGCGATGTTTTCGCCGAGCGTTTTGCCCGTGACGGTCAGTGCGTCCAGTTTCAGGAGTTCCGGACGTCCGCGTTTGATCGTGCCGAGGATCGTGTGGATGCCGCCGGCCTGGTGGACGTCTTCGATATGGTAGTGGATCGACGGCGAGACTTTGCAGACGTTCGGCGTCTTGAGGCTCAGATCGTTGATGCGGTTGATGTCGTATTTGATCCCCGCTTCCTGCGCGATCGCCAGGGTGTGGAGGACCGTGTTCGTGCTTCCGCCCATCGCCATGTCGAGGACCATCGCATTGTCGATGCTGTCCTGTGTGATGATGTCGCGCGGGAGTCCCTTGAATTCCGCGCCCTTTTCTTCCAGCTCATAGACCATCGCAATGACGCGCTCGGCCGCTTTCTGGTAGAGACGTTTGCGCTCTGCACTCGTCGCCAGGATCGTACCGTTCATCGGGAGGGCCATGCCGAGTGCTTCGCAGAGGCAGTTCATCGAGTTGGCCGTGAACATTCCGGAACAGGAACCACAGGTCGGGCAGGCGTTCTGCTCAATGTCGAGAAGGTCTTCTTCCGTCATACGGTTCTGCTGTTTGGCTGCCGCGCCGACGAAAATGTCGATCAGGTCGATCGCTTTTCCCTGACGTTTTCCGGCTTCCATCGGACCGCCGCTGACGAAGACCGTCGGGATATTGCAGCGCACAGAGGCCATGAGCATACCGGGGACGATTTTGTCGCAGTTCGGGATGCAGATCATGCCGTCGAAGCAGTGGGCGTTGACCATGGTCTCGACCGTGTCCGCGATCAGTTCACGGCTCGCAAGCGAGTACTTCATGCCGACGTGTCCCATCGCGATGCCGTCGTCGACCGCGATCGTGTTGAAGACGAACGGCACACCGCCAGCTTGACGGACGCATTCTTTCGCCACTTCCGCGACTTTGTTCAGATGAACGTGGCCCGGAACGATGTCCGTGTAGCTGCAGCAAATCGCGATGAACGGCTTACCGAAATCTTCTTCTTTCACTCCGGTCGCACGAAGCAGACCACGGTGGGCCGCGCGGGCGTCACCCTTCTTGATCATGTCTGAACGCATTTTTGAGTCCTTCTTTTGATTTTTTTAAGGTTAAGGAAAGGTTCACGCACACAGACGGACCTTGCGCCTGAAACGCTCCCTTTTCCAAAGATTGGTGGATCTTGATTTTCTATTCTATTTTAGCATGAAATCCCCTCTTTGTCGAGGGGGAGAGACGAAATTTCTCGCAGTCCGGACGAAATTTCTTGCCTCTAAACCGTTTATCGACCGGAAAACGCATTTTCTTCGGTCCGAAAACAGCTCCGCGGCTCCAAACTGTCTCATTTCTGACCATGATCTCCCCAGTGCGTCTGAACTTCTGCTCCACTGATGCACTGACGCACTGACGCACTGACTCACGGACTCACTGACCCACGGACGCACTGACGCACGGACTCACGGACTCACGGACGCATGGACGCACTGACGCATGGACTCACTGACGCATGGACGCACTGACCCACTGCCCCACTAACCCACGGACTATCTGCGCAGCATCAGGAGCGTTTGGACTGCGGTGATGCTTTCTTTTAGCGAGATTTTCGACGTACCGCGGATCCGGTCCTCAAAAATGATCGGAACTTCCGACATTTTGGCGCCGACGAGTTTCAGACGCCAGAGAACTTCTTCCTGAAATGAGTACCCCATGGACTGGAACCGCGAAAAGTCGAGTTTTGCGAGCGTCGAGACACGGTAATTTCGGTACGCGCCGCTGATGTCGTGAATGGAAAGACCCAGCAGTGTGCGCCCAAACGCGTTGATGGAACGGCTCATGAAATGCCTGCGCAGCGGCCAGCCGACGATACCGCCTCCGCGAATGTAGCGGGATCCCGCCACGACGTCTGCGTCCGCACACGCGATCGCTTCAAGGTACTTCGGATGGTGGCTGAAATCCGCGTCCATGTTGATCATCCGATCGTAGCCGTTTTCAATCGCGTACTGCATCGCGGCGATCGTGGCGGCTCCGAGACCGTTTTTTCCGGCACGATGGAGGCATTTCAGACGCGGAAATTCCTCAGCGTGCGCATCGCACCATTCGCCCGTTCCATCCGGCGACGCATCGTCGATGACCAGAACGTCAAACGTAAAGTTTTTTTCGGCGGCAAACCGGTCGGTCTCTTCAAAAATCGCCGGAACGAGATGCGGAATGTTTTCGATCTCATTGTACGTCGCGACCGTAATGAGAAATCGTGTCGTGTTCATGGAAAATCGCCTGATTTTTTCTGAAAAGGATTGGAAATGGACTCAAAACTGGAAATTTCCGGGAGTCCAAAAAGCAAAAACCGGACCGGCACGCGGTTTTCATGTGCCGGCTCTGGGAAACAAAACGTTCAGGAATGCGAAACTAAATACGCTTCAGTTCCATGATGAGCCGGAGCATCAGCTCCTTCACTTCGTCGACTTCCTCCGGATTCGGCAGATAGTGCGAAGTAAACCGTCCGCCCGCATTCGGAATGTGGACCAGGTCTTCGAGACGTGCCAGCGTGTTTTCCGCGTTTCGGAGCGTTTCCGCCTCTTTCGGCGAAAGTGCTTCGTTCCCGAGTGCCTTCACCCGCGCGATCTCCTCACGGAAGATCTGAATGTACGCGGCATCCTCCACCCCTTCACGTGCCTGCTCAAGACGGATCGACGAAACGAATTCGTTCACGCCCAGCAGTTTGTCCGGGTAGAAAAGGAATCCGTCGCCGTTCGGATAGAGCACATAGTATTCCACCCCCGGCTGATCCGTCTGATGAATGTACGAGTGCCAGCCGTAGCGGTACGGATCGTACGTGAACCACGATGCACCCCAGAATTCGTAGGCGTCCGCGCCGTATTTCATGCACCAGTACGGAAGCAGACGCTCCGTAGCGCAGTACGGCGTATCCGTGCACATCTGACCGTCCGTCGTCCACCAGATCCGGTCGCCGCGGGCTTTGGATCTGCGGATCTGCTCTTCCGGGACCCGGCCGTAATGTCCGATCCCCCAGACGTTAATGTGCCCGTCCCATTCCGGAACGTGCCCCCAGGTACTGGCATAGATCGGGATCTTCGGATCGACCTCGTGGATCATCTCGCAGCACGCGATCATCTGCGCGATGATGTGCGGCTGATGGTAGAACGGCTCGTCCGAAATGTAGAGGACGAAATGTTCGGCCCAGCCTTTTTCTTTCAGGTGGTTCCAGAAAAGACGCAATTTGTCCTGGTAGACTTTTTTGAATTCCGGTCTCAGATGACTGCGGTCCACGCCGTCAAACGGCCACTCGCCCTCGTATGGCTGGATCCCCTGACGCGGACGCGGCGGCATCCCCCACCCGAAACAGTACCAGTCGCCCGGTAGGTACGTCCTCTGGATCTTCAGCTCGTTGAAGAATTTCTCGCACGCAGCGTCAAATTCTGCGAAATCTGCCGTCCATCTTCCCGTTTCGGCATCATACTCAAACTTTGGTTCCACACCGATTTTGTCGGCAGCCAGCCGTTTCGACGCAAGGAAGTCCACCATATTCTCCACGAGTTTCCGAGCGTCGGATTCGTGCCAGTACTCGATGTGCGAGGCCCGGCAGTCGTAGATCGCGGTGCAGACTGGTTCGTCCGGGATCGCGAAATCCTTCACGTCCGCCGAAAACGGTACGGAAGTGACTTTTCCCGTCTCAAGATCCCGAAGAAGGATCTTCCCGGAGTAAACTCCGGCCGGGATCCCTTTCGGCGTCTTCACGATGACGGAAAGCGCGCGGGTCTCGTTGGCGCGAAACCCGAGAAGATCCTGTTCTGCGAAACGGCGGAGGCGTTCCGAATCGCTCGAATATTCGGCGTTTTCCAGCACTTTCCATGCCGTTCGCGCAGCATTCAGGTCCGTAAAGCGAGCTGGATCCGCCGCGTTCGCCGGCTCTGTCTCGCTCACCGAGATTGCTTGATTTGCCGCAGTGTTCAGATTCGGGAAACGGATCAGCGGATCCGGCCACCAGCCGACCCAGCCGTCAGCGCGTCCTCCCCAGCCTGGAAGTTTGCGGAACCATTTCGCTTTCCGCGTATTGTAGTAGTTGGTCACGTGTTTCACGGGAACGTACCCGACCGCAAAAAGTTCCGTCGAAAGGACCGTCTTTCCGTCCTGCGAAACGGCCGGACTCATGGTGATCTGGAATTTTTTGTCCTCCGCCCAGCGGAATGCAAACTGAATGGTCTCTTCCTCATTTTTCGCGGTCGAAACCGTTCGGAATGCGTACGTCTGAAGCTCTTTCGGATTTTGCGGCCACGTGGAGTCCGGGAAGACCTTGATGATCGGCGGGACCTGGAAAATGCCGGTTTTGCCTCCCTGGAAACGTTCTGTTTCGCCCAGTTCCATCTCCGTCACGAACACATTGTCGTAGTTGAGCGTTTCACGCGCGTTCGTCGTGAGCTGAAGGACCATGAACGCGGCATCCTGCGGAGCTTTGAGCATCCCGGAAACCAGGACCCACTCATTCTTTTTTGATCCGGAAGAACTGAAGCTGGTCATCCCGCCGCTCGCGGTGAGCTGGTGGTCTGCCGTGTGGAAATGTACGTGAATGGTGAAATTTCCGGGAGTCGACGGACTTTTCATCCATGCGCCGCAGAAGTACGTGCGATTCCCCTGAACGGGGACCGTCTGCCGCCAGCCGTTCCAGGTCGGTTTGGAATCCGGTTCGAAACGGACTTCGGCGCATCTGCGTCCCAGGATCCCGCCTTCCGCCTGCGGATCCGGCACGTTGAACGAGATTCCCTGCGCTGCCGGTCCGTTCGTCCACGCGGTCGGCTGACCTGCGGCGTCAAGCTCCTCAAATCCGGGGTTCCGCACGAGATTTTTCTTCAAAACGGACGTTAGTGCCGCAGCGTTTTCCTGCGTCAGTTTCTGCGTGCTGTCGCTCACTTTCTGAAGTGAAGTGCCGGGGAATCCGGAGTCATTCTGGATCTCATCCCGTTTCTTTCGGGCCTTTTCTTTCCGGGAGACCGCGGTCTTCTTCTCGCAGAGAAGCAGATACGAAATACTCCGGGGCGGAAGTTTCGGAGAGATGAAAAAATTCGTGCTCCACGTCTCGAAAGTAAGCGGCTGACCGTCCAGACCCAGGATCTCGACCGATTTCGGGTCCACTTCGATTCCCCATCGTGCTCCGATCAGAGCCGCACTCACGTTCACCAGCGGAACGCGGACCGACTCCGTATCGTTCATGATGCGAATGAAGGCGAAACGCGGAAGTTTTTCGGTGCCGAAGAATTTTTCGGCATCAAAATGCTGCGTGCCTTCGGAGTTTTCGCGGGATGGGTAGAGCTCCGTAAAAGGAAACTTTTCCACACTGCCAGCTTCGCAGGAGACGTCGAAAAGTGAAGTGGCCGGATCTTCCAGAAGCTCCATCCGAACGGCGTCCGCCCACGCTGTTCCGGTACCGCGCAGTACTGTCCCGATCGTGACCCGGTCCGCGCCTTCAGGAACCGTGAATTCCGCGGAAGTCTGCTTCCAATCGTACGTTCCGGCTCCGGCGTAAAGCATTCCGGACCCCATCATTGAGTTGGCCGCATTGCCGACATGATAGAACCAGCCGGCATAGCCCTCGACGTCTTTTGCTTTCGTCCAGCCTGTCATGCGCCAGCGTTGACCTGGCTTCACCGTCACGGCGTTCTGGCGTGCACCGATCCACGTGTGCTCTGCCCCTTTCGCCACGACAGTCCGGATCGCAAAACGGCCGTCTTTCGCAAAATCGTCCGTCCGGGAGATCTGGTGTTCTGCGTCTCCGGGATCCAGGACCCAGCCGTCCGTGTTTGGAGCCCCGTCCTCAAAACTTCCGTTGGAGAACGCACGCACCGTCCACCAGTCCGGAAGTACCCAGGCTTTCGGATTGCCGAAATAGACGAAAAAGTCCGTCTTTTGCGGGATCGTCGTCAGCTCGATCGGGATCGTCAGCCGGGAACCGGAACGCAGGATCCCTTTTTCCTGAGGGACGGAGGCGGGGTCCAGGAGTGCGAAAAGGTACTCGACCCCATTTTCATCGCAGACCCGGATCTCTTCCGCGGGGATCCCAGCCAACGGAAGCAGTTTCCCCTGACGCTCCGGAACGGCGGACGCCTTTTCCTGCGGCGATACGAGCGTGAAGGTGAATTCGTGCGGAGTGAGTTTGGAATTCATGCCGGTCTGGGAATTCGCTTCCGGATTTTTGGCCGCTTTCTCGGCATCCGGCTCTCCAAGCAGTGCGTTTTTGCGTTCCAGCTCCGCTCGCTGGGCATCGGAAAGCGTGATCCGAAGCGGGATGCGGTACTTCCAAAAACCGTACTCTTCCCCACTCAGCTGAGTATGCCATTCCGGCACGGCAAAAGCCGTCGAAGTACCGAACAGCGAAAATAGTGCGACAGTACAGAAAAACGCGGTAAACAGCCGGGATGCGATGTTCCGTCGGGACGGATGTTTCGTATTTGACTGGGAGGGGGTTTTCATGGCGGGACCTTTCCGGCAAAGAGGATGAACGTGAAATTTTACCCGATTATACCATGAAACGGGTTTAAAAAAAGGGGGAAGAAGCTCTTTCGGCACAAAAAAAGAAAAAAATCGACCCGAAACTCTCATTTCGGGCCGATCCTGAAAACTCGGAAACGTTTCTCAACGCTTCATTTTACGGAATTAGTCGTTCTGCTTCAGAACTTCGAAACCGGCAGAACCGCCGCCGCCGCGCAGATCTTTCTGCGGGGTCGTAGCGTGAACCGGAGTCGCGACCGGGGTGTCGTCTTCGACTTTGCTTTCGGCTTCTTCGACGTCGCCCGTCCAGTCAACACGTTTACGGGAAAGACCGATTTTGCGGTCTTCCGTATCGACGCGGAGGATCTTGACTTCAAGTTCTTCGCCGACTTTGACGATTTCTTCCGGATTGTCGACTTTGTGCTCAGCCAGCTCGGAAATGTGGAGCAGACCTTCCAGTCCTTCACCCAGACCAATGAAGACGCCGAAGTTGGTGATCTTCGTGACCAGACCTTTGACGAGCTGACCCGGTTCGTATTTGCTCGGGATCTCGCTAACCCACGGATCGTCGGTCATCTGTTTCAGACCGAGAGCGATGCGGCGGCGAGTCTGATCGACGGAGAGGACGCGACATTCGATCTTCTGGCCTTTTTCGACCATTTCGCTCGGATGCGTGATGCGGCGGGTCCAGCTCATGTCGGAAACATGGAGCAGACCGTCGATGCCTTCCTGGATCTCAATGAACGCACCGTAGTTGGTGAGGTTGCGGACGGTACCGGTGACCGTGCTGCCGACCGGGTACTGGTTGGCGACGGCTTCCCACGGATTTTCCTTCGTCTGTTTGATGCCGAGGGAAATTTCCTGCTTTGCTTTGTTGATGGAGAGGACCACCACGTCGATCTCGTCGCCGGGGGAGACGAGTTCGCTCGGATGATTGATGCGCTTGGTCCAGCTCATCTCGCTGATGTGGACGAGACCTTCGACGCCCTCTTCCAGTTTCACGAACGCACCGTACGTCATGACGTTGACGACCGTACCCTTGACCACTTTGCCGGCCGGGTATTTCGCTTCGACTTCTTCCCACGGGGAAGCGGTCTTCTGCTTCAGACCGAGAGCGATCTTTTCCTTTTTGTAGTCGACGGAAAGGATCTGGACTTCGATCTCCTGGTCAAGCTGAAGCATTTCTTCGGGGTGATTGATGCGGCCCCAGCTCATGTCGGTGATGTGGAGGAGACCGTCAATGCCGCCCAGGTCGACGAACGCACCGAAATCGGCGAGGTTCTTGACGATACCGGTACGGAGCTGGCCCGGCTGGAGCTGCTGGAGCAGTTCCTGCTTCTGAGTTTCGCGTTCCTTCTCGATGAGGTAGCGGCGGCTGACGACGATGTTGCGGCGCGGTTCGTCGATCTTCAGGACCGAGCACTGAATGGAGCGGCCAATGTATTCGCCAATGTCGGCCGGGCGACGGATGTCGACCTGGCTGGCGGGCAGGAACACGTTGACTCCGATGTCCACAAGAAGACCACCCTTGATTTTGCGGATGACGGTACCGGTGACCACATCGCCTTCGTGGACCGATTCCATGACCTTCTTCCAGGCTTCGATTTTTTCTGCCTTGCGTTTGCTCAGCATGATCATGCCCTTGGATTCATCCATTTGGGGCATTCCGCCGGCGTTGCTGCCGTCTTCAACTTCTTCGATCAGAACACGGATCGTGTCGCCCGGATTCGGCAGTTCCTGGCCTTCTTCCCATTCACTGCGGGCGA
>CAZRGJ010000082.1:0-9518 GCA_964599445.1 uncultured Planctomycetaceae bacterium
ATGGCGCACCCTGGCGGAAGCCGATTTTATCCGGAGCCGAAACGGCTTCATGAGCAAACGTTGAGGGGCGGCACCCTTGACCGTCCAGAAAATACATCAGTTCAACTTTAAGCATAAAAGAAAAATCATGGGAAAACCGAATCGACAAGGTGAAGTTTGGGTATATGCGGAACAGCAGGACGGAGTTCTTGCGGACGTTTCGCTGGAATTGTGCGGTAAAGCGCGGGAACTCGCGGACCGGCTCGGCGTGAAGGTCGGAGCGGTGCTTCCGGGTTCCGAACTCGGCGACATGCCGAAACAGCTCATCGCGCAGGGCGTGGATAATGTCTACGTCGTGGATGCCCCGTGTCTGAAATACTTTACTTCCAGTCCGTATGCGAAGACTGTCTGCACGCTCATCGCGAAATATGAGCCGCAGATCATGCTTTTCGGCGCGACGCCGCTGGGACGCGACCTTGCGCCGCGTATCGCGAGCGAGACCCGTTCCGGTCTGACCGCGGACTGCACGGAGCTGGACATCAGCGACGTCACGGACAATCGCACGAAGGAAGTGCATCAAAATCTGCTTCTTCAGATCCGTCCGGCTTTCGGCGGCAATATCGTCGCGACGATCGTCAACTACGACAGCTGGCCGCAGATGGCGACGGTGCGTGAGGGCGTCATGAGTATGCAGCCCGCAGATGCGAACCGGACCGGAAACGTCATTTCGGAGACGATCGAAGGTCTCGATCCGTTGGCGGAACTCGTTCAGGTCATCGAACGCCACGTGGAAGAACGCAAAGTCAATCTGAAAGCTGCGCGCATCATCGTCGCAGGCGGCGGCGGTGTCGGAAGTAAAGAGAATTTCGAGCAGCTTCGTGAACTGGCTGCCGCGCTGGGCGGTGTGGTCGGTGCGAGCCGTGCGGCCGTGGACAGCGGGTTCATCGGCAAGGAATACCAGATCGGACAGACCGGTACGACCGTGCGTCCGGCCCTCTATATCGCGGTCGGGATCAGCGGTGCGATCCAGCACTGTGCCGGTATGCAGGATTCCGCGAAGATCATCGCCATCAACACCGACCCGCAGGCACCGATCTTCTCGGTTGCGCACTATGGGATCGTCGGCGACCTGAACAAAGTGGTGCCGATGCTCACGAAAGCCGTCAAAAATCGACGCCGTGAAGACTAAAACTTTCACCCTTTACCAAAAAAACTGAAAAGATCATGGGAAACTTTTATCTCGATAATGAAGACATCCAGTTTTACTTCAAGGCGATCGACGTCAAAAAACTGGCCGAAATTCAGGAAGATTATGCCGAAAACGGCGATGCGGATTATGTGCCGTACGATCTGGACGACGCGGTAGACAATTACCGCCGTGTTCTGGAGATCGCCGGACAGATCGCCGCGGATACCCTGGCGAAAAATGCCGAACAGGTGGACGAAGAAGGAAATACGCTCAACGATGACGGAACCGTCACGCTGAATCCGAAAGTGCACGAGAATCTCGACAAAATGGGAGCCGCGGACCTGATGGGCTTCACGCTTCCGCGCCGTTACGGCGGACTGAACTGTCCGACGCTCATCTACACGATGGCGACGGAGATCGTCTCGCGCGGTGACGTTTCGTTCATGAACATGTTCGGTCTTCAGGGGATCGCGGAAACGATCAACGCATTCGCGAGCCAAGAGATCAAGGACGAAACGCTCTCCCGTTTCTGCTCCGGCGAAGTCACCGGCGCAATGGTCCTCACCGAGCCGGATGCCGGTTCCGACCTTCAGGCGGTCCGTCTGCGCGCGGATTACGACGAAGCGACGGGGCAGTGGCTCCTCAACGGCGTGAAACGCTTCATTACCAACGGCTGCGGCGAGATCCTCCTCACGCTGGCGCGCAGTGAACACGACATTGACGACGGACGCGGTCTGAGTCTCTTCATCTCGGAACGGAACGAGTGCGTCAAAGTGCGTCACCTCGAGCACAAACTCGGCATTCACGGTTCCCCGACGTGCGAGCTGGTCTTCACGAACTGCCCGGCGAAGCTCATCGGCGACCGTCAGCGCGGTCTGATCACGTACGTCATGGCATTGATGAACGGTGCGCGTCTCGGCATTGCCGCCCAGTCGCTGGGTGTTGCGGAAGCCGCATTCCGTCTTGCCCGTGTTTACGCGAATTCCCGCTGCCAGTTCGGCGGTCCGATCGAAAATCTTCCGGCAGTTGCGGAACTTCTGACCGACTCCCGCGTTTCGATCGAAGCGGCCCGTGCGCTCACGTATGAGACTGCGGCCGTCTGCGACCAGGAGCACAATGCGCAGCGCGTGACGGAAACGGTTCCGGATCTTCCGAAAGAAAAATCGATGCCGCTCAAACGTCTGATGAAGTCTCTGAAGCGTCTGAACGCGATGCTCACGCCGATGTCGAAGTTCTACTCTTCGGAAATGTGCAATAAAGTGGCGTACGACGCGATCCAGGTCCTCGGCGGGTCCGGTTACATGAAAGACTACGCGGCGGAACGGTATGCCCGTGACGCGCGGATCACGAACATTTACGAAGGAACGAGTCAGCTCCAGGTCGTCGCGGCCATCAAGGGGATCACGAGCGGCATTTTCCAGTCGTATGTGGAAGAATTCGAGCAGACGGTCTACGAAGACACGGAACTCGAAGCTCTGAAAGCCCAGCTGGTCACCGCGAAGGAAAAGGTCGTGCAGGGTGTGGAATTCGTGAAAGCGAAATCCGTCACGTACACGGACCTGAACGCGCGCCGTCTGGTCGAGATGGGCTGCGATGTCATCATCGGCCATTACCTCCTGAAACAGGCTGCGCTCTGCGACCGCAAAAAGACGGTCCTGAAGTACTTCCTTGCCCGCGAGATGCCGCTGATCGAGAAAAACCTTCTCCAGATCCTCACCGGCAGCCAGCTCGCCGTCGACTCCTACCTTGAGATCGTCGGCCCGGTCCCCGCGGCGGAGTGAGATCCGGAACTGGTCCTGAAAACCACTTTTAAGATCTGGTTTTCAGGAGCTTTTCAGAAAACACGCTGCTTCCGTTTTCAGAGTGTTTACGAAACTGCTCTGGAAACGGAAGTTGTGGTGAAAATCAGAACGCAAATAAATCACAATCAAAAAAGAAAAAAGGACAAAAAACAGTGTCAGTCAGTCAGTCAGTCAGTCAGTCAGTCAGTAGGAACAGTCGTTCCTAAACGCGGATTCATTCAGCGAACTCCGTATCAGCATCAGGAAGAAGCGTTTAAAAATCTCTCACTCATCAATCAGGAACCGTCTTTTAGTACCTTGCTCGTTCTTCCGACCGGCGGCGGGAAAACATACACTGCGTCTTCGTGGCTTTTAAGTAACGCACTGGATAAAAACATCAAAATTCTCTGGATCGCGCATCGGCATTCGCTCTTGGACCAGGCTGCGGAATCTTTTCAGAAGTACGCCTTCGCGGACAAGATGCCCCATGCTTCATTTTTCAAATATCGGATCGTGTCCGGTTCGCCGCGGCATAAACGTTCCAGCTCGATCAAAAAGGATGAAAATCTGCTGATCGTGAGTAAAGACAGTATTGGGGCGAATCTTGCGCGGTTGGACAGCTGGCTGGAAGGGGAGAAGGAACTTTTTCTCGTCATTGACGAAGCGCATCACGCGGCAGCGAAAACCTACCGCAAAGTCATTGACTATGTGCGGGCAAGAGTCCCGAATGTGAAGCTGCTCGGCCTGACTGCGACACCGACGCGAACGGGAGACGAGAGGTTGGGGAACAATATTTTGGGTAAGATCTTTACCGACGGAGTGCGAAAAGGGAAGGTCGTTAAGGGGAAAGTCGGGATCGCGTACGACATCAGCCTGAAAGAACTGCTGAATCGGCAGATCCTGGCCACGCCGCATTTTGAACACTACGAAACGGAGCAGGAATACGGAGAGCAGCTTGGTCTGGATGCCTGGGAAAAGCTCCAGTACTGCGATATGCTTCCGGAGGATATTTCGGAAAAAATGGCCAAAAGTACCGCACGAAATCAGCTCATCGTTTCGACCTATTGCGAGAATAAGGAGCGGTATGGGCAAACTCTCGTTTTTGCGGTCTCGTGTAAGCACGCAATTGCTCTGAGCAAACTTTTCCGCGACGCCGGAATTTCGGCAGATTACGTGATTTCCAGAGTTGAAAAGAACGGACAGGATGTTTCCCGCGTGGAAAATGAGCAGAAACTTGAGGACTACCGCAACGGCAGGACGCAGGTTCTTGTGAATGTGAATATTTTAACGGAGGGCGTTGACCTTCCGAAAACGAATACCGTTTTTCTGACTCGTCCGACGGTCTCGACGATTCTGATGACGCAAATGGTCGGCCGTGCGCTTCGCGGTACGGAAGCGGGAGGGACTTCCGAGGCGTATATCGTCACGTTTCTGGATAAATGGCAGGACAATATCGCGTGGGTCACTCCGGAAATCGGGTTTGAGGATGTTTTCTGGGAAGAGACCGAAAAGGAACGTCTGGAACGTCACGTCCGTCTGATCGCGATCGCCAAGATCGAGGAATTCGCGGCGATCATGAACGATGCGGTCGATACTTCGGAATTGGAGAAAGTGCCTTTCTCGCAAAGGATCCCGCTTGGAATGTACCTCATTGACCTTGAAAAAGAGGATGTTGAGATCCGCTGGCAGATCATGGTCTACGACTGCTCGCAAAGTGCGTATGAGAAGATGATGGCGTCACTGCCGGAAATTTTTGAAAAATTTGGAGTCGATGAAGAATATCCGAGTGAGGACGATATTGCGGCAATGGAAAGATACTGTGCCGAACATTTCTTTACGGAAGAGATGGTCCCGCCGTATGACTCGCGCGACATTGTGATGGCGTTGAAATACTATGCCCAGAATGAAGAAGTCCCGCCGTTCTACTCCCTGCCGCAGATCGAACGGGAGAAGCTGGACATTACGTCTATCGCACGTTCCGCGAATGAACAAAATCTTGGCATCGTTCAATTGGAGGAATACTTGGGGGACATCTGGTCGGATGCAGACCAGAATCTTATCCGACTATTCTTCAGTGATAATTACGAACGTTTTTTCTCGCTGGTATACAATGAATGCAGACGTCTGTTGAGAGCAGGAGAAGGTAAGAGGAAGCAGGCTCCGCAAATGCCGCTGGAAGACTGGACTCTTGATCCAATTAAATATAGAGATTCAGAACGGTTTAAGTGGCTTCGTGCCCATAAATTCCGGAAATCTAGTGATGGCAATTATTGTTGTGAAAAGTGCGGACATCGGCATCCCGGACGTGTAAATTTCCACATAAGACTTATTGTTCCGAGAAGTAAAGGCGGTGAATATGTGCTGGCAAATCTTCAGTTGCTTTGCAGACGCTGCTGCCGTCAGATGGGAGTGATGGGAAAATGATGGAAAATTTATTTTATACTCCGTGTGATTGGGCGTTGATCTTTCTTGAGGAAGATTTGACGGAAGACGAGGAATATAATATCCTGAACCAATTCTGGCAGGAAAGAATATTTATTGATCCAGAATATAAGGATGAGAAAGAACTTTTTTTCAGAGATGTATACATATTGAAAGATTTTAAGGCTGGGAGTGAAAATTTAAAGAATATAGTCCGTATCCCGCACTCCTACATTGATCATTACTTTAAATATTTGTGTTACCGTTTGCGTTACGGAGATACCAGCTTTATTAAGTGTAAGTTGTATACACTTCTTGCGGTATTTGATACGGAAAAACGTTCACCTAAGATTATTCAAGATATAGAGAATCGCCTTTTCTTTTATCATTTGTCATTTTATTTGAGAGGAAAGGCGGAAACAACACTGCGCAGTTATAAATTGGATGATTACATTGTGATTCGACAGGGAGGTAAATGATGAAAAATTTATTTTATACGCCGTTTGATTTGGCCCTACTTCTTAATGAAGCAGATCCAACGATAAGCGAGGAATTAGAGATACTGGAAAAAATCTTTCAGAATGAAAGAGCGTTTATTGATCCGGAATATTGGGAAAAGAAAGAACATTTTTTCAAGATGGTGCAAAAATGGAGATTTTATTTGATACACAATGAAAAGATGGGATTCACAGAAAAAGAAATTTTTTATTCGACGATGCCTCCATACGATGAGACCGATTATTATTTTAAGCGGCTGCGTTACCGTTTGACTTTAGGAAACCTTAATTTTATCAGGGTAAAATTAAGAACGCTTCTTTCTGTATTTGGCACAGAAAAGCCAGCTCCTTCGATCATTCAGGAGATCGAAAATATCCTTTTTTTCTATCATCTGTCATTTTGTCGAAGAGGAATGATAGAAGCCCGACTGCGTGATTTCGAATTGGATGAATGGATTATGATCCGGCTTCTTTAAATAAAGTGAATTCTCGCCATAAGTAATTCCTGTTAAAATTTCGGTCTTTTCTTTTTTGTTTTTTTTTGGTAGAATGACAGGCAGGAATTTAGGGACCAGACACGGAAGGTCTGCTTTGTGGGCCTTCCGTTTTTTTCTGAAATGCGGAGTTTTTTATGGCGTCCGATGAACTTTCCTTTGAAGAATTGAGTCAGGCGTTTGCGCGCGCGATACGGGGAAATGCCGTCAAAAATGAAAGTTTTGAGCCGGAGGGGAGGGCTTCTGCCGGAGGCGATGACCTGGTCGACATTCCGGATGAATTTTTCGGGGAAGATTTCCCGGACGATATTTTTGAAGATTCTCTCGATGACGATGAGGAGAACGGCGAATTTGAAGAGCCGGAAGAAGAGGATGGGCCGCAGAGTGCCTCGGATGCGTTTCGTTCCATGATGGATGAGATCGACGATGACCAGCTCGTGCCGCTGAATCCGCGAACGATCCTTGAGGCAATGCTTTTCGTCGGCAATCCGGCCAACTCACCGATCATGCCGGAGACGCTTTCCAATCTCATGCGCGGTGTGAGCGTTTCGGAGATCCATGAGCTGGTCGAAGAACTCAATGCGCACTACTCGCAGACCGGCAGTCCGTGGGAGATCATGTGGTTTGAGGAGGCGCACGGGTATTTCATGCAGCTTCGGGAGGAATTTACGCCGCTGAGGGAGAATTTCTACGGAAAGATCCGTCAGGTGAAACTCTCGCAGAGCGCGATCGACACGCTGGCCATCGTCGCCTACGAACAGCCGCTTTCGCTTGAGGAGATCAATCAATTGCGCGGAACTCCAAGCGGCCCGATCCTCGCACAGCTGGTGAAGCGTCAGCTTCTTCGGACACAAAAAATCCGCCGCGGGACCAAATTCATGACGGTCTACTCCACGACGGAAAGATTTCTGAAACTTTTTGAGCTGGAATCGATCAGCGACCTGCCGCAAAGCGACGATCTGGCTTACGAGTGACGCGGAGGTCAAGGAGGGCTACGCTTCGGATTCCGATTCGATCATGACATCTGCGAGTTTTTCGTAGCGGGTCGGATGCTGAAGTTTCCGGATCGCCTTGGCTTCGATCTGCCGGACGCGCTCACGAGTCAGCTCGAAGAACTGCCCGACCTCCTCCAGCGTATACAGGTGGCCGTTGGCCAGACCGTAGCGCAGACGGATGATCTCGCGTTCCCGGTAACTGAGGTCGAAAAGCAGGTCGTTGAGCCGCTCGCGGATCGCTTCGCAGTTGATGCGTTCCATCGGCGATTCTTCCCGTTTATCTTCGATGAAATCGCCAAAGACGCTCTCATCGTACCGGTTGACCGGCTGGTCGAGTGAAATCAGATTCCGGTTCATCTGCAGGACCGTCATGGCCTCCGAGAGGCGAATCCCGCTCGATTTGGCCATCTCTTCGATCGTGGGTTCCCGTTCGATCTGCTGAATGAGATTCTGGCGGGCTTTACGGACTTTTTTCATCGCGCCGACCACGTGCAGCGGGACCCGGATCGTCCGTCCCTGATTCACGATCGCCCGGCTGATCGCCTGACGGATCCACCACGTCGCGTAGGTGGAAAATTTGAACCCTTTCTGGAACTGGAATTTATCCACGGCCCGCATCAGACCGGTGTTGCCTTCCTGGATCAGATCGATGAACGCGACGCCGCGATTCTGGTAATTTTTGGCGATCGAAACGACCAGACGGAGGTTTCCTGCGGAAAGTTCTCTCTTCACGTCCTCGTAGCGTTTCTGGATCTGCTCGGTCTTCTGGACAAAACGCTGAAGCATTCGCGGCGACTGGTGCGTCATGGCCATGAAATGATGGAGTTCCCGGCGCATTCTCGAAACGGCGTCCTGCATCATGGGATCATCCTGGAAACGCTTCATTTCAAGATACAGAACGGACATCTGCTCCGAAATGTTTTTCAGGGATTCAAAAAGGCTCCGGACGACCGACAGCTGAAGCTGCATCTCTGCGGTGAGACGCATACATTTCATTCTGCGGCGGTTCATTTCCTTAAGCGTTTGACGCCGGGTCCGCATTGGATTGGAGGCACGGAACGCGATAGGAAATGCGGCGCGATTTTCATGCAGAAGATACTGAAGCGTTTTCAGATTCTGGTGGATGATCGCCATCGAACGGTGTTTCTGGACCGTATTGGTGATCGAAATATTGATCGTCCGCTCAAGACGGCGCTTGCGGAGCAAAAGCTCTTCCAGGATCTTTTCGATCCCGTTCTGCACATAGTAACTGGAAAGGACCTGACGGCAGAAGTCCATACGGTAGCGTTCGATTTTTTGTGCGATCTTTTTCTCGTCGCTGGACGAAAGAAGCGGAAACTCACCCATCTGCGAAAGATAAATGAATACCGGGTCATCTTCCCGCGAAGTTTCCTGCGGCCCATCGGCTTCATTGCACAATTCTTCAAGCTCAAGCAGGGACGGAAATCTCTGCTGGAGCTCGTTCTGCTGAGAATAATCTTCGTAGCCTCTCAGCATGACTGTATCCTGAAACGAATCAGCCTGCGAAAAATCATCATTGAAATACGAAAAATCCATCATCTCACCGTAGGAAAAAGCGAACGAAACATTCTGCACCGCTTTTGCAAAATTGCTTGCGAACGGCACTCAAAACGAAATCATTCCCATGCCGGGAATTCCGCTCGAGCTGGTCTGCGGGTTGACAGCTTCGCCTCGGCCCCCAAAAAACACGGTTGAAAATATTGTGTATTTTGTTCATTTTCTGTATTTTACCCGGTTTTTCGTGCAATGTCAAATTTTTCAGGCATTTTTTTCAAAAAAATTCCGATTCGGAAGTTTTTTCTTAAAAAAACAAAGGCAGGATCCGCCTGATTGGGAAATTGGGCCTGAAAAGGACATGCGGCAGGATCGTCTCCATGGAGGACCTCCATACAGACCATCTGCGGTCAGGAAATTTTCCTGAGTTTTGCTAAAACGGGTAAATACGGTTTCGTCTGAAAATATCCAGACTATCAGTCTTAGTGGTATCGTAAAATTTTAAAAAAAAACTGACAGAATGAGGGTCGTTTTGATTATTTTACTGGTAATTATTCTGCGAAAAGTCAAAATCGTTCTGCTTGCACAAAACAGGTAAAATGTTCCAGTGCTTTACCTGCTTTCCCAATACACGTAAAGTTGACTTG
>CAZRGJ010000083.1:0-9516 GCA_964599445.1 uncultured Planctomycetaceae bacterium
GGACGAAAACGAAATCGGAAACAGGAACCGGAAACGAACAAAATCCGCGTACGATCCCAAAGCTGCCGGGACCAAAACGGGGTGCCGAGGTGGAATTTCCATTCATTATATCGTGAACGGCCGGAATGTCAAGAGGAATTTCCGGAAGATAAAAAGAGGAAAATGTCGACGGTTTGTTTTTTTTCGCGAAAAATATTCGGATTTACAAAAAATTTACAGAACGTGAAAAAAGGCTGAATAATTCTGCCGTATACTATGTGTGTCAGGTGAGGGAAAGACGCTCACCTGCTGAAAAACAAAAAAAACTTTTTCCATATAAGGAGACGAAATCATGTTGAAGAATCGTGTTGTTTGGACTGCCGCCGCGGCTGCTGGTATTTTGAGTGTTGGTGTTCTCGCGCAGGCTGAGATCCTCCGCGCGGCCAAAAGAGGAGACGTGGTCCGGGTGCAGGAACTGGTCGCACAGAGCGCAAATGTGAATCAGGTGAATGAAGACGGCGAGACCGCGCTTCACGAGGCTGCGGAACGCGGAAAGATCGAAGTCGTCCGCATCCTCCTCGAAAAGGGCGCGAATGTGAACGCGGCCGATGATGATCAGGCGACTCCTCTGCATGAAGCGGCGGATGGCCGGAATCTGGAGCTGGTGCGTCTCCTGATCGAAAAAGGCGCAAACGTCAATGCGGTGAATGAGGACGGCGAGACCCCGCTGCACATCGCGGCGGAAGATTCGACGCTCGAAATCGTGCAGCTCCTGGTCGAGAAGGGGGCGAATGTGAACGCGCAGGATAACGAAGGCGAGACCCCTGCCGAGAACGCTCGAGAAGAAGGTCGGCGAGACATCGCGGACTGGCTCAACGGAGCGGTGCAGGAACGTCAGCGTCAGGCTGAAGAAGTGAATCGAGTAAACCGGGACGGCGAGACCCCGCTTCATGAGGCTGCCGATCGCGGAAATATTGAAGAAGTCCGCAGACTGCTGGACCTGGGAGCGAACGTGAATGCGGCAGACCATGACGGCGAAACTCCTCTGCATGAAGCGGCGGACGGCCGGGATCTGGAGCTGGTGCGTCTCCTGATCGAAAAAGGCGCAAACGTCAATGCGGTGAATGAGGACGGCGAGACCCCGCTTCACATTGCGGCAGATGATTCGACTCTGGAGATCGTGCAGCTCCTGGTCGAAAAGGGCGCGAACGTGAATGCGCAGGATGACGAAGGCGAGACCCCGGTCGATAATGCCCGGGAAGATGGTCGGCGCGAAGTCGCGGACTGGCTCGAAGGCGTTCAGGAATAGTCGGCAGACTGACGTTTGAGCAGAACAGCTGATCTGGGAGGCGGAGAATGACTCTGCCTCCCTTTTTTCGTTCATTTTCAGAATTCCGGCTCATCCGGATTTTGGAGTTCCGGCTTTTGAAAGGGCGTTGGGGCGTGTGTCTTCGGGGACGATGGAGAGTACATTGGGGTGTGCGTTTGAGGGCATGTCTGGAACTTTGGAATATCCGGAGGCATGGGGGGACCGGAGGGGGGCGTGAGCGGATGCGGCTCCGTCTGGATCCCGGAAGTGTTCCCGGACGGCAGATTATTTCCGGTCGATGCGCGAAAAAAAGTACTTTGGATCCCGGACGGCGGGGCGAGCGGATGAGGTCCGGTTTGAATCTGCGGACCGGTCTTGATTCCGGAAGGTGTTCCGTTTGGGGAACGTGAGTTCACCGCTGCGGCAAACGGATCCCGTACTGCGGGGCGTGCCGTTCGCGGACCGGAAGGAGCGGAAACATTTTCCAGCAGTGCCGTCAGGATATTGATGATGCGGTAGGCGTCTGCTTCCGAGACGCTGACGGACTCGAAAAAACTGCGCTGAAAAGAGAGTGCCGCCGTGTTTCCGCTTTCCGACGTAAAATAAATGAGGAGCGTTTTCTGAAAGAGGAAAAAGAAAAACAGTGCGAGAGCCGAGGCAAGGAGGAAAAATGCTGCGGGCAATGAATGAAAAAGCATGAAGCAGCCGAACGGAAGGACCGCAAACGCCAGCACCAGTGCCAGCACGGGTTTGGAGAAACCGACGCCGACCGAGGAGATCTTCGTCAGCGGGATGATCTCATGGAGACGTCCGCTCAGGGAGGAGGCGATCAGCTCGACCCGGGAGTCGGAGATATCCAGAGACATCGTGAGGTCGATCCCCATACGCGTAAACAGAAAGGCCAGGATCCCGGCTTTTCGGCCCCGGATCTGTACATGATCCGGTCCCGTTTCCGAGATTTGGACCGATTGGGCCGTCAGGGAACAGTTTCTGAAAAAAAAGAATGCGGAGATCGGGGACATGGAAATTCTCTTTGGTTGGGGACGGCAGGAAAATTTTCATCATTTCCTTTCATTATATACCGAAAGTGTGAGAGGGAAACAAAAAAAATCCAAATTGGGGAAATTCATGAATTTTTTGTGGTCTGTCAGAGAAATTTTTTTGAGAGAATTAGCGGGTTTTCTTGGAAAATGCGGTATTTTGCGCAAAATTTGAAAAAGTTAAGGGAATTTTTTCGTGAATTTAGCCCTGCCCCCTTTACACGGTGAAAAACCCGAGTAAAATAGAAAGCAGGGGAGAAGTATGGATATTTTGGAATCGTTTTGTGCTTTCCCCTTTTATGCCGAAATAAAAAGCTTTCCATCCGGCCTCCTTGGCGTATTTTGTCCGAAGACCCGGAGTGGGACCTGGATAGTGGAACGACTTGAAAATCAAGAGAAAATTTTATGTCGAATGCATTTGATCCGTACTATACGTGGCTTGGAATTTCCCCGGCAGAACAGCCGCCGAACCATTACCGTCTTTTGGGGATCCCGCTTTACGAGAATAATCCGGACGTGATCTCCAATGCAGCGGATCGTCAGATGGCGCATATTCGGACATTCCAGGGCGGAAAGCATTCCGGCGATTCGCAGAAACTGCTCAATGAGCTTTCGGCGGCGCGTGTCGTTCTTCTGGATCCTGCGAAACGGGCAGCGTATGATGCTCAGCTCCAGTCTGCGGCATACGCAGCGATGCAGGCGGGGTATGCCGCGATGAATATGCAGCAGCAGGCGATGATGGGGCAGCCTCAGGGAATGATGCCCCAGCAAATGCCGCCGCAGGTTCCGGTACAGCAGAGCATGGGAGCACCCGTGCCTCCTCCGGTCCAGGATCCGATCTTGGGCGGAAATGGTACTCGAAAGTCGTCCGGTTCCAAAAAACGGAAGCCGCAGAAGAAAGATCCGACGCCCATTTATGCGGCAGTCGGCGGCGGTGCGGCGGTACTGATCGCTGCGGTTTTGATGTTTTCCGGCGGTTCCGATAAAAAAACGGAAGAGATCGCCAAGGCTCCGGAAGCTACGATCGAAGATTCTCTGGAAGACATCAGCATGGGAATGGAAATGGCGGAACAGGCGGATGAGCTTGATTTTCGTCCCGCGCAGGAAAATGTGATGCAGGAACTTGAAAAGAAGGAGCCGCCCCAAAAAGCAGAGGCCAAAAAAGAAACGGCCGAAGAGGAAGAAGACGAGGGGGCGTTTGATCTGGCGGGTGCCGGAGATTCTCTCGATGATCCGGTCCATCTTTCCGAAGAAGACCTGAGCCGCGAAAAGACGGACGCGGAAAAGAAGAAGGAAGCCGAAACGAAAAAATCGACATCCAAATCCAAAGCGGATGAGGACGAAGAGGAGGATTCGGAAGAAAAACCAGAGAAAAAGAAGACGGACTCCGGGATCTCCCGTGAAACGATCGAGAATCTCGGCCGCGGTGCTGCACTGCACACTGCGTCCAGCCGCGAGAAAATGATGAAATTCTACGGGGCGGACACTCAGAAAACGCAGACCGGTACGATGGCGGCGGTCACGTGGCTCATGGAGAAGATGCTGAAGGACAGAAAATCGTCCTACTGGAATTTCGACCATACGCTCCTCGCCAACGGTAAACCGCGTCCCAATGCGCGCAAATATCAGAATCCGGGACTGGCGAAAGAGAATCCTGTCTCGGCGACCGCCCTGGCGATGATGGCGGTTTTGGGAGCCGGTGAGCTGGATGAAAAAGATATGGCGGCGATGCAGCGCGTGATCCTTGCGCTCATGAATTCTGCCAGCCCGGCATCGGATGAGCAGGTTTTGCCGGCGATGCTTGAAAATGCGAAACGGATCGAAGCGACGCTTGCCGTGGAACAGGACGCCAGGGCGGGGTTCCATCCTCATGCGTGGGGAACGGCGGCGGTGTGCGACTACATTTCGCTCGCGCGTGAAATGAAGGGCCGGAAGGAAAAACAGCTGGAGGCGGTCTCGCAGTTTGCGCAGGCTTTGGTGAAGCATATCTCCCGGCAGCAGCTGACGGACGGCGGATTTCCGGAAGTTGAGCGGAAGGTCACGGTCGATTTCACGATGGATCCGGCACCGAGTTCCGTGAAGGGAAATGCGGCTTCGACGGTCTGGAATCTCATTGCGCTGAAATCGGCCAAGGATGCCGGGATCGCGGTCTCCAACAGCATCATCATGAAGGCGAATGAGTTCCTTTCGAATCAGATCCTGCTTTTGAGCAAGAAAAAGAAGGATTTCGAGAACCTTTCAGCTCTGGAACTGCGGGAAATGCAGGCAGCGTTTTTCGGGATCCAGATCTTCGGCAAAAAGACGCCGGAGTATGCGGATGCCCTCACGGTCGCGTCGCAGATCCTGGACAGCTATGATGCCGATCATCTGGAAGGGAATTTCTTTGCTTCGATGCTTCTGCGTGACCTTCAGGGGGAGGTCTGGGACAGCTGGAACGAGAAGGTTTTTCCGGAGTATCTCAAGAAACAGTCCGCGGATGAGATCGAAGGCGGGAGCTGGTTCTATGGTGAGGAAGACATCAATAATGAAGGGGGCAGACTTTACTGCACTGCGATGGCACTTCTGATCCTGGAGTCCTACTATCGCTACGAGCCTCTGCGTCCCTTTGAGGAATTTGACGAATATGAAGCGGAAAAGGAAAAAATGCTTGATTCCGAGACGGATTCTGAAGAAATGGTCTCCCGCGTGATGGATGGTCAGGCTCCGGCGGAAGGAAATGCTTTTGCTTTTGAGCGTCCTCCGCTTGAAGAGGAAGATGCGGAGCAGGACGACACCGCGGAAGCTGCGTCCGAGGAAGACGGGGCGGACGAATAGACGTTTCTGTCCCAACGTTTTTGCGGATCCGTGAAAAGAAATACTGGAAGCCGTCTCGGTTGATTCCGTTTCGGCTTCGTTTTTAAGAAGATTTTTAGGTTAAGCGTCGGTCCTGCTGATCCAGCGGGCCGGCAGGTCTCATTTTTCAGGAGAATATTCATGCTCAAAGGAAATGCCATCATTGGTCAGAGCGGCGGTCCGACTTCCGTCATCAATTCCAGCCTCTGCGGAGTCATTCAGGCTTGCGCGAAGTATCCCGAAGCGATCGAAAAGATCTACGGTATGCGCTACGGTATCGAAGGATTCATGCAGGAAATGCTCATTGATCTGGGTGCGGAACGTGCGGAGATCGTGGAAGGACTGAAGAGCACTCCTTCCAGTGCGCTGGGCAGCTGCCGCCACAAGCTCCAGGATGCGGATTTTCCGGTCGTGCTTGAACTTTTCAAAAAGTACAATATCCGCTACTATTTCCTCATCGGCGGAAATGACACGATGGACACGATCCACCGTATTGAAAAATACTGCCGCGAGCAGGGCTACGATCTGATCGGCGTCGGTATTCCGAAGACCGTGGACAATGACCTCTTCGCGACGGACCATACGCCGGGATTCGGTTCCGCGGCCCGCTATGTCGCCCTTTCCGTCATGCAGGCCGGTATGCTTGCCCGCGACATGAAAAAAGTCGACCAGTTCGTCGTGTTCCAGACGGTCGGACGTTCTGCCGGATGGCTTCCGGCTGCTGCTGCGTGCGCGAAGCGTTCGGAAGATGACGCCCCGCACATCATTCTCGTTCCGGAACGCCCGTTCGATACGGACAAATTCCTGGCGGAAGCGAAAGAAGCGTACGAGAAGTACGGCTGGGTCAGCGTCGTGTGCGGTGAAGGCGTCTGCTTTGCGGACGGCACTCCGATCAGCGCAACGAGCGTGAACGACCGTTTCGGAAACAAAGAATTCGGTGCCATGGGCGGAACGAGTGCTGCGATGGTCCTGCACCAGCTGCTTTCCAAGACGTTTGGCTGGCGCGGTGAATTCCAGGTCACCGAATCGCTCCAGATGAGCGGTGCGGACCGTGCGATGCCGAACGATATTGAAGAAGCCTACGCCTGCGGTGCCCGTGCGGTGGAACTGGCTGTCAGCGGAACCAGCGGCGTGATGGTCACGATCCAGCGTGAATCGAATTCTCCGTACACCTGGTCGCTCGGCACGGCTCCGCTGAAGGAAGTGGCTCTCGGCGAGAAACCGATGCCCGATGAATTCATCTGCGAAGACCGCAGTTTCGTCACGGAAGCGTGCCTTGAGTACCTGCGTCCGCTGGTTGGCGAGCTGCCGACGTACGTGCGTTTTGAAGGGTAAATTTTCCATGCCGCATTCCTGGATCCTGACCGAATGTTCGGCTGGATGCCGCTGAATGTTTCGTTCTGCTGGAAAATGCAGGGAACGTTGAGGGGCTCGGGAATGTTGGGAATGCCGGAAATGAAGATCGAAAGCCTCTCCTACTGTTGGGAGAGGCTTTCCTGTCGGTCAGGAGATTTCTTTCATGAAACAGATCGTCAAAACCAGGGCACCGGATTTTTTTCAGGAGTATCTGAAGGCACATAAGAACCTGAGCTGGGAACGGTTCAGTCGGCCGGATGTTTCGGATGTGAAGGGACGGTTAGGGGAATTTCTGCGGGAAGAGCAGGGGTTTCTGTGCTGCTATTGCGAGGAAGAGATCGTGAAGGGGATCTGCCATATCGAGCATTTCAAGCCGAAAAGCAGTTTTCCGGATCTGGCGCTTGACTATTTTAATCTTTTTGCGAGCTGCAATGGATGCGGAACAAAAGGGGACCTGACGTGCGGAATGAAGAAGCGGAATATCTACTTTCCGACGCTCATTTCTCCATCGGATCCGACCTGCGAAACGCGATTTTTCTACACAGCGGACGGTCAGATCCTCCCTGTGGATGAAAATGACGAAAATGCATGGCAGACGATCGCGCTTTTGGGGCTGAATGTTCCGAAACTCCGCCGACGCCGTGAGATGGTCTGGCAGGAGATCGAGAATCTGCGGACGCTGTTCTCTCCGGATGATTTTTCCCACTACATTGAGATCCGTCTTCAAAAAAGCGCGAAAGGGCGTTTCTGTGAATTCTGGACGACCGTGCGCTACTTTTGCGAGGAACGATGACGGCGGTTTTCGGCGCAGTATTTCTGATTTCTGAAAAAACAGAAAAAAAGGAGAAACGTTTGCGTTTCGTTTCTCCCTGAATCGCAGTTTTGGGAAATTTTATTTTCGGAATGATCTCCTGGAACGGGCAGGGATCATTCGGCAAACGATCTCTCGATGGCTTTCAGTGTTTCTTCCACGAGCATCAGTCCGCCTTCCGGTCCCACCATGTTGGAGGCTGGGACGGCACCGTATCCGCCGCCTTTCACGGCAAATTCCGTCGGAAGATAGGTCCCGCTCGCCGGGCGTCCGGACGCCAGCTGGATGACGAACGTCTGGACGGCTTTGGAACGGGCTTTCATCTGGATCCCGAAATCAGTGTAGAGCTCGAACTGGTTCGTGCAGAGCACGATGTCGCCAAGACGCAGCACACAGGCACTCGTCGAATAGGTCTGACCGGGAGCTTCTTTTGCGCATTCGTAGCGTTTGACGGTACGCCGGTTCCAGTTCATCTGGCCAAAAGCTTTTGAGCTGCCCGTTTTTTCGTATTCTGCCTCCAGGCGTGCGGCTTCTGCCTGGGCGGTCTGGTATTCTTTTTCCGTAATGATGCGCTGGGGAAGGTCCAGGGCGAGATACTCGAACTTCATGACCGGATCTTCTTTTTTGTCGGACGCGATCAGCTCGTAAATATCGTCCACCGCGACTGCGATCCTGCGGCCGAGTTCCTCAACGCGGGAAAGTGCGCGCAGTTTCGTCATGCGTTCTTCTGCTGCACTGCGGTACCGAATGTGGGGAGACTGGTCGCCGGCGGCTCCGCACGTTCCGAGAACGACGACGTCCTTTCCGTATTTGGCGCAGATCTGATCTCTGGCTCTTCCCCAAAAATCTGCGTCGAGATAGTAGAGGTGCTCGTTTTCCTGGGAAGGGCACGCAGCATTCAGCAGCATGGCCGTCAGTTTGTCGTTTTTGTCCCAGATGCAGAGTACGTTCAGGTCATTGTCGGTCATCCCTTCGATGCTGCGGAAATCCGGACGGTCCGTCTTTCCGTACATTACGGCCGAGCCGTCTGCGTAGACTGCCCGCCGATTGTACGCGATGTTCACGAAACCGAGTCCGTAGCCGTACCGTGACGGAACCTGATTTTCCCACGCCTTTCGGATCGCCGGGATCAGTTTGTCCAGAACGAACTGTGCGTATTCATTTCCGTACATGATGCCGGCATCTTTCGGAAGGTCGGCGGGATCATTTCCGAGATTCGGTCCTGCGTGAGTGTGCGTGGCGCAGAGGATGATGTTTTCGGCGGGAACTTCCGGGAATTCTTCCTGGAGTCTTTTTCGAAATTCCACATTGAACGGCTCCCGGATCGACACGACGTCCATGCTGACGAAGATCGCGGGGGTCGATTTCCCGTCTTTCACGGAATTCAGTGCCAGAATATTTGCCATGATGGGCGTGTGGACCCCTTTGGAGATCCGCGTGTAGAATTGACCTGAGAGAGTCACGGGACGTTCCGGCGTGATGTCGAGCGCAACGGCTCCGGCATAGAAACCATCCGCGGTCGGAGCTGCGGCGGATGCGTTTGGCAAAACGGCAGAAAACGCGGTGAAAAACCCAGCAAAAAACACGGTGATGGTCAGAAAAATCGGAAGGATCCGGCGGGATGGAATGCATTTCATGAAAATGGTCCTTTTTTAGGGGAGGCAGGATGGAAAATGGAAGGAAAAAATGCGGCACACCTTCCGGATGGAGGTTTCAGCATGAAATCGTACCGGAATACGGCTTCATTTTATTTCCCGAACGTTCGGCGACTGCGCCGATCCTTTGATTTTAGCAGAGTGTTTCCGAAAAGTCAAGGGGCCCCGTCCGGGATTCTGGGAGAATTGGGAAACGGAACCTGAGGGAGGGGGGAATTGACCTTTTGCCCGTTTTGTGCTATGATTAGCGGCTGGACGCTGTTAGAGGCCTGACGGCGTTTCGGCAAGTTGGCGTTTAAAAACAGTCGGTTTTCCGGTGCGGGAATCAACGGATCCTTCCATTCGCATAGTGAGGAACTTTTTATGAAAAAACTTTTGGCTCGTCTTCAGCTCGTGCGTTTTCCGAATGTCTTTGCGATTTTAGCGGATATTTTAACGGCCGCGTTTCTGATGGCCAGCCTTCAGAATGTCTCTCCGGAACGATGGACGGCGTACTGCATTTCCGGCATTGGAGCCGTTCTGCTTTACTGGGCG
>CAZRGJ010000084.1:0-9466 GCA_964599445.1 uncultured Planctomycetaceae bacterium
GTGCCATTTCAGTATACGCAAGGCGGAACCAGGGATCCGGCATGGAGGGGAGCGTCTCGCAGATGTCGGAATATTTCGCCGCCGCATCTGCCATCTCTCCGCTTGCGAAGGCAGAATCGCCAGCCTGGATCTCTTTCCAGGCTGCGTCCACTTTCGAGCGCGTGATCCGGGGAAGTTCGGGAGCCGGTTCGGTTCCCGATCTCGATTCGGTTTCTGATTTTTCCAGAATGGAGTGCCCGGTATTTTCCTGCGGCGGCGCGGGAACGGCCGTGACGCTTTCAAGCGGAATGTCCACGACTGGAGCGTCCGTGAGCGTACCGTCTTCCTGGACCAGTTCGTCTTCCCGGATCAGAGCCTCTTCTTCCGGCGGAACGTTTTCCGTGATCTGAGCAAGGACTTCTGGTACTTCCATGAGGCACTCACTGCCGTCGTCGGCCGGTATTGCGTCGATGGAGACCGAAACATTCGCCGGCTCCGGATAATAGTAAAAGACCTGACGGCCGTTCGCTACATAAAAGCCGAGCGCATAACCGGCACCGAATTCAGCGGCATCGATCCACCACGGGTAGACCGGTCGGTACGGATACCAGCCGGCATGGTACGGAAGCGGATCGTAGAAATGCCAATGGTAGGGCATTGGGTGCGGAGTGTGATGGTACGCATGGTACGGCGGATGAACCTGATACGGCGGATGAACAGGACGTCCCGGATGCACGGAATGGCCAGGAGGCACGGGATGCCCCGGATGTGCGCTTGGCGGTCTGTGTCCGGACGGTCTCCCGCCTGCGTGGCGGTCCGCATCCGGTTTTCCGGAAGGTCGGCTGGCTGAAGGATGGTGTGCGCTTGGTGGTCTGTGTCCGGACGGTCTCCCGCCTGCGTGGTGGTCCGCACCCGGTTTCCCGGAAGGTCGGCTGAGCGACAAAGGAGCGGACCGGCGTCCGGGATCTGCGGAGATGCGGTGGTCCCGGCCCAGATTGGGGGTTTCGAAGCGGTTCGGGTGACTGCTCGGCGCGGCTGGTCTTTCGGAAACGGCCGCCGATCTTGCGGATGGGCGGTTGGGTGTTCGGGAGGATGGACGCATTTCAGGAGAACGGTCCAGGTTGGGCGCGTCGGTTCGCCGAACATTTCGTTCCGGGATCGGACTGCGTCCTGGTCCGTGCGTCATCGCTGAAGGTCGTTGGGCAACCGGAGAACGTCTTTGAATTGCGGCGGGTCCGCGTGAGGAGGACGGCGCAGAGTGACGGACAGATGGCGAGGGTGCGGAATGGCGGGATGGTGCGGAATGTCCTCTTCCCGGTGCAGAGTGTACACTGCGGGAGGAATGGCTCATGGAGTGTCCGCCTCCCGGTCCGCCGCCGCGGGGCCCCTGTGCATCCAGGGGAAGCGAAAGGGAAAATGCACAAAGCAATGGTACGAAAAATTTCATTTTTTTCATCGGATTCATCCTGGCACCTTCCGATCAGATTCAGGGAGGGAGACTTCGCTCCATTCAAAAATACTCTGATTAATTGTATCCTGGCACTATTTAAAGTCAAGAGATTTCCATAAAAAGGAAAGGAATTTTTCAAAATTTATCCTAATTTACCGAAAAAGGGCTTGATTTTTTTTAGCTTTTGGCTAAAATCGAATTTGGTGCAGGCTGGAATGTGGCTGCTGATTTTGGGGCTCGCAAAATTCCTGCCGAATTTGTGCCGAAAGTTTTGAAAAACCCGGGAGTGCCTTCTCCGAGATCCGTGAATGAGAGAATTGGCCGTTCGGTTTTTCATCCGCTGATGAAATATTTGGAGTTTCCTTTCATGACGCAGATTTTTTATGGAGAAAAAAAGCTGGATCCCGCTAACGGGCTGGATACTGCACAAGTCCAGACCTTAAGAGATCGATTCGGCAGAAATGAACTGACCCCGCCGGAAAAAACACCATGGTGGAAAGAATTTCTTTCCAAATTTGCGGATCCGACGATCATCATTCTGCTCATTGCCGCGTTTCTATCTCTGGCGGTCACTGTACTTCAGTTTCGCATGGGGGACGAACACGCCAGTTTTTTTGAACCGGTCGGGATCTTCATTGCAGTAGGGCTGGCGACGCTCGTCGGTTTTTTTTCGGAACGAAAAAGCGCGAAGGAATTTGAGCTCCTCAATAAAGTGAAGGACGATATTCGGGTCAAGGTCTTCCGCGGTGGTCAGCTTGAGGAGATCTCGATCTCGGAGCTGGTCGTTGGTGACGTTCTGAAACTGTCGCTTGGCGACAAGATCCCGGCGGACGGGATCCTGCTTGAGGCATCCAATCTTAAAGTCGAAGAGTCGATGATGACCGGTGAATCGATGCCGGCCCGCAAGACCGGCTGCGAGAAGGAGACCGTTCGGCTGGATGATCCGGAGATGCTTGCGTCGCTGAATCAGCTTGGGAATCCGTTTTTTGCCGCACGCGGTACGATGGTCGCGGACGGTTCCGGGATCCTGTGCGTCACGGCCATCGGCGATAAGACGCAGATGGGAAAGATCGCGTCCGCTCTGACCGACGACCCGTACCGGAATGAAACGCCTCTGACGGCTAAACTGGGGCAGCTTGCCCGCCAGATCAGCGCGGCCGGCGTCTCCGGGGCACTTCTGATCTTCACTGTCATGAGCATTCAGGCACTTTTGAAGACGGATCTCCTGGAGACTCTCAAACTCCAGCCGGAATGGGGCTGGGGACTTTCTGCCGGAGCGGCCGTCTGCGGATTTCTATCTGTTCGTTTCCTTCTCCGTCCCTTTTTCCGCAGTATGGATCTGGAACTGCGATCCGTCTTCCTTCGTTTCCTCTGCTGGATCCCCATGACGGCGGTCTCGCTGGCGGTGCTGGTCGGTCTTTGCGGTTTCTCCGGGTGTTTCGGCGGTGAAATGACTTCTGCAGGTCTGGATCTGCTGAATAAGGTCCTGCTTTCCTTCATCGTTGCGGTCACGATCATCGTCGTGGCGGTTCCGGAAGGCCTTCCCATGATGGTGACGGTATCTCTGGCTCTGAACATGATGAAGATGGCGAAGGAAAACTGTCTCGTCCGCAAGCTCGTGGCGTCGGAGACCATTGGTTCTGCGACCGTCATCTGCACGGACAAAACGGGAACGCTCACGCAAAACCGCATGACGCCCGTCTGGGCGGTTCTTGGAAATCGGATCTTTCAGAAAGACGCCCTGCTCGCCGATCTGCCGAAGGATCCGAACTGGGATGCCGTCCTCCGCGGGATCGCGCTCAACAGTACGGCCGACCTCCACATCGAGACAGGATCGGATGGGACGCAGAAGGTCCTCGGGATCGGAAATCCGACGGAATGCGCGTTTCTGAAATTTCTGAATCAGGCGGGAGTCTCCTATTCGAAGCTCCGTGCCGAGTCGCCCGCTCTCGGACAGCTGGAGCATAATTCCCAGCGGAAAATGTCGGTCGTTTCGGTCCAGCGTGACGGTGGACGGCTTACGTACGCCAAGGGTGCTCCGGAACGGATCTTTGTCCGCTGTGCGCAGATCCTGATCGACGGCAAACCGGAACCGATCGCGCAGCACATGCCGTTCCTGACCCAGCAGTTGGATGATGCTGCCTCGCATTCTCTCCGCGTGCTGGCGTTCTGCGAGACTCTGGAAGACTGGACCAACGAAACGCTTCTTGAAAATGCGGAGCACTCGCCGAGCGGGATCCTGACGGGGATCCTCGGCATCGCGGACCCGCTGCGTCCGGAAGTTCCCGATGCGGTGACGCAGTGCCGTAAGGCCGGCATCGTCGTGAAGATGGTCACGGGCGACTCGCTTCCGACGGCGCGTGCGATCGCGCTGGAATCGGGCATTTATTCCGGTTCGGATGAGGAACTGGTCCTGACGTCCGAGCAGTTCAATCAGATCCCGGATGAAGAACTTCCGGCAAAAGCCAAGGCTCTGCGTGTGCTGGCCCGCTCCACTCCGGCAGATAAGCTGCGTCTGGTCAAGGCACTGCACCATGACGGTGAGGTCGTCGCCATGACCGGGGACGGAACGAATGACGCGCCTGCTCTGAAATTCGCAGACGTTGGTCTTTCCATGGGCCAGACCGGGACGGAGGTCGCCAAGGAAGCCAGCGACATCGTGCTGCTGGACGACAATTTCACGAACATCGTGACGGGCGTCGCCTGGGGACGAACGCTTTTCCAGAACATTCAGCGTTTCCTTCAGTTCCAGCTTTCGGTGAACGTCGTCGCGCTTCTGTGTGCGGTCATTGGACCGTGCGTTGGCGTACCGCTTCCGCTTACCGTCACCCAGCTGCTCTGGATCAACATCATCATGGACACGCTGGCGGCGATCGCGTATTCTACCCAGCCTCCGCGTCCGGAAGTGCTTGAGCAGCCGCCGATCTCGCGAAAGGCCGGCATCATTTCGCTCGAAATGCTCCTGAACGTCCTGCTTGTCGGAGTGTTCCAGACGGCGATGCTGTTCACTGCGCTGTTTGGCGGGTGGTTTGTTGAAAATCAGACGGAACTGCCGCAGATCTCCGGAGATTTCGATCTGGAGCAGCTGACCATCTTCTTCACGATGCTGGTCATGTTCCAGTTCTGGCATAAATTCAACTGCCGCTCCCTTTCCGGACGGGAATCGGCCTTTGCCGGACTGTTGAAGTGCCGTGGTTTTTTGAGCATCATTCTGTTCATTACCGCGACGCAGATCCTGCTCGTGCAGGTCCCGCAGATCGGCGTTTTCTTCCGAACGATGCCGCTTTCGCTCATGCAGTGGCTCGAGATCACCGCAGTCACGGCGTCCGTTTTGGCTGTTGGTTGGATCGTGCGCAAGATCTCCCAGGTTTTGGGAGGCTGAGGGCCATTTCCTGGCGTCTGAATGGCAAAACAGGTGGGACGGCAGGAGGGGCCGCCTTGATTCCTTTCCCGCTGACGTTTATGCCGTCGAATGAAAAAATACGGTACGTCTGAAGTTTCTGCTTTAGCGTACTGTTTTGAAACGTAGATTTTTTAATTTCCTTCCACTTTCCTTCAATCAGAAAAGGATGAGATCCATGAAAAGACGTGATTTTCTGCGTGCCGCAGTCGCTTCTTCCGCGATGGCCGGCGGTTTGAGTGTTTCAATCGCCAACGAAAACGGCGAAGTCATTTCCAATGTGCCTACCGGTCCGATTTTTGCTGGTCAGAAAGCCGCTCCGCTTACGAAAAACTGGGGCGAGAATCCGGCTGAACACTGCACGGGCTACGTTTCCGCCTGCGAAAACAAAATGCTGTGGGTCCGCCGCGACAATCAGATGCTGGCGACGTACCGCTGCGGCCAGCATCAGAAGTACCCGTACATTTACCCCCTCGCCGGTCCGAAATCGATGGTCTCCGTCACGACCGAAACGGGAATGCCGTGGCCGCACCACCGCTCGATGTTCTTTGGTCTGGACCGCGTCAATGGCGGAAACTACTGGCAGGGAAGACGTGAAGACGGTCAGATCCTGAGCAAAAACGAACTGAAGGTCGAAGAAGCGACCGAATCCAAGATCGTCTGGACGGACGGCTGCATCTGGAAGAAACCGGATCAGGATCCGATCATGGAAGACACGCGCCGCTACACGATCGACTGGCGCTGCGATGACTACTATATCGTGGACTTCTACGTCAAATGGACCCCGCTGGTGGACGTGACCGTCAACCGGACGAACCATGGTTTCTTTGGCGTCCGCGTCTCGAACGACCTGGCTCCGGCCGGCGGCGGTGTGCTGATCAACAGTAACGGGCAGACGGGCCAGAAAGAAACCGAAGGCAAAGTCGCGAAATGGTGCGCGTACTACGGAAAACGCTACTTCAACCCGGCCATCACGGAAGGCGTCGCCGTTCTCTGCCCGCCGAACATTACGCCGGCGGAACCCACGTTCGAAAACTGCACGTGGTTCACTCGCGACTATGGGAACATTTCCCCGATGCCGTTCAACTACAATCCGGGCCCGTGGCTCTTCAAAAAGGGCGAATCCCGCGAAGTCACCTACCGTACGGTCGTTTTTGCCGGCACGACTGCCGACGTCGATCTGAACGGTCTGTGGAACGAGATCTACGGCTGATTTCAGAGTTGATCTTAAGTTGATTCCAAAGTAGATTTTGGACTGGGCTTTACCCTGATGGTGTTTTCGCCCGGTCCTGAGTTTTTCTGTTGAGCCGCAGTTCGGAGGAGTTCTGCGGCTCGTGGAGCAGAAATAATGCAAATTTTCATGAATGGACGGAACAGGACCCGCAGCAGGACGGAAGCGCATCGATGCAGTTTTTTTCAGCGAATCACGAGGACCGGCAGAATCTTTTTTTGAGCCGAATTTTGCTTGCCGGGCTTTTTTTGCTGCTTTTTGCCGTCTTTCCCCGAAATGCACAGACGCAGGAGTGGGTCTCTACGCGCGTTTACGGACCATTTGCCTGCTGGGCGGAATTTGACCTGACTCCGGCAGACGAAACGCTTAAGGAACTTTCGCGCATTTCGGAGGTCCTGAAGGAACGACTGGATCTTCCGGGAGCGCAGGAGTGGATAGAGCTTTACGTTTTCGCGGATGAAGTGCAATGGCGTGCGTTTCTGGAACGCGAGTACCCCCACATTCCGTACCGTCGAGCACTTTTTCTTAAAAAACAGAACCAGCACGGTCAGCTTTTTCTCTATTTCTCAGAGAATTTTGCGAGAGATCTGCGCCATGAGGGAACGCACGCTTTTCTGCACGCCGTCCTTCCTGAGGTCCCGATCTGGCTGGATGAGGGGCTGGCAGAATATTTTGAAGTTGGGGTAAGCGATACAGAGAAACCCCACAGACTCTTTTCCGACGGGTTTTTTCATCGTACGGAAACCATCCCGAAAGAGGTCCGTGCTTCCGAATGGTTTCCTCCCATTCGTGAACGTGCTGAACGTGGAGAACTTCCACCACTAAGTGAGCTGGAATCCCTGCGCGATATGTCCGAAATGACGGCAGAACGCTACGCAGAATCGTGGGCGTGGGTGACTTTCCTGCTTCACGGACCGGAACCTGCCCGGAAGATCCTGCCTGCGTATATTTCAGAACTGCACAAACGCAAGACCCTGCCGATCTTTCCATTTCATCCGATCTCACGGCGTTTAGAGAAAGTTTACCCGGATCCGACGGTCGAATTGACGCAGTTTTTCAAAAAGTTTCCGAGAAATTAAGCAGCCCTCTGAGGAGAAACATCCGGACCGTGCGAGCAGTTGATCGCATCCGGCCATGGTGTTCTGTCGGCGGTTTCGCGCCCGTCATTCCAGGATGCTTCAGGAAAAAAATCGCTTCCAGGTCACGGGAAAATCTGCCGTGAAGGTCAATTCGGTGTCGAGTGTCGGATGGCGAAACGTGATCTGACGCGCATGAAGTGCGATCCCGACTGGAAATTTTGAGCGCGAGCGGTACTTGTAGTCGCCAACGATTGGGAATCCAAGATGGGAAAGCTGAACGCGGATCTGGTGTTTGCGTCCGGTCTCAAGATTGATCTCGAGCATCGTTTCATTAGCGAAACGCTTCACGACGCGGTAGTGCAGCACAGCAGGAATTCCGCTGGGATCCTGCGTCACGAACATTTTGCGGTGGCGTTTCTCTTCCGCTATGAAATTGCGGAGCGTTCCGGAATCATTCGGGACGATTCCGTCGACGACGGCGACGTAGGTCTTCGTGACGGAACGCTCGCGGAACTGTTCCGCCAGGCGGGACGCCGATTTGCTTGTCCGCGCAATGACCACGACTCCGGTCGTCGGCGTGTCGAGCCGACTCACGACGCCAAGAAAAACGTTTCCCGGTTTCTGGTATTTTTCCGCAATGTACGCTTTTGCGATGGTCAGGAGCGATTTTTCATTTTCCCGAACGCCCATCGTCGGCAGTCCCGCCGGTTTTTCCACGACGAGTAGATGATTGTCTTCGTGCAGTACTTTCATTTTGGATCCTGGACTTTACCTCAAAAAGGACGTTTTGTCGGGGGACAGGGCAGCCGGTTCCTGAAATTTTCCCGAGGCTCCCGCCGACCATTTCAGTGAGTCTGATTTTACCCCAGACTTCCGAAAAGTCAATACCCGAAGGACGAAAAGTCCAAAAAATCAGATAGAAAGAGGAACTTCCTTGCTGAATTTCCCGAAAAACCAGTCCTCCCCCCTTTTTTTGAGTCCTGAGGCATGGTATACTGAGAGTCTCGGAGGATTTGGGGATTTCCCAACCCAATTCCAATTCCCAAAAATTTCAGTTTGCGAGGATCTCATGCATTTCGACCTTTCCCGCCGTCAGTTTTTGACTCGTTCTGCCGTTTCCGCACTTTCCGTTTCGGGGGCAGGTGCCGTGTTTTCTTGTGCCGTATTGCCGGTTTCTGCTTCCTCGGCTTTTTCCGCTGAGTCCACAGCCGAGTCTGCCGCAGAGTCCATTTTGCTCCAGCGGGCCGCTTTTGGGATGAACGGGACGAATGCGCAATTTTTCATTCCTGGGCTTTCAACAGATTCCAGGATCCTGCACGTGACGGACACGCACCTCTTTCTTGATGACGAACGGGGAAAGGATTTCGTTCAGTACAGTGCGCGCATGGCAACGGCATACCATCAGACGGCACATTATATGACGGGGACTCCGACCGGGCCAATGGAGTCTTTAGAGGCGGCTTTGCGTTTTGCACGGGAAAAGAAAGTCGATGCGGTCGCACTGACCGGCGATATTTTGAGTTTTCCATCCGAAGCTGCGGCAGATTGGCTGCTGGAGCGGCTTGAGAAACTCAAGGTGGATGGGATCCCGTACTTCTTTACCTCCGGAAATCATGACTGGCACTACGAGGGCTGGCCGGGAAGCGATGCGGCAAAGCGTGAGGAATGGATTCCGAAACGTCTCGGGAAACTTTACCCGGAAACCGCGGACCCGCTGGCGTACTCGGTTTGCGTGAAGGGAGTGCGCCATCTGTTCATCGACGATTCCATTTATGAGATCCTCCCCGTCCAGCTCGATTTTCTGAAAAAAGAGCTGGCATTCGGAGATCCGACCGTCGTCTGGATGCACATTCCTCCGTATGCGCCGGGGCGAGGGATCGGGTTTGGCTGCGGGCATCCGAAATGGGGAGCAGAAACCGACAGAAACTGGAAGATCGAACGTCGGGAACGCTGGCGTGAAGGCGGCCATACGCAGGTTTCTTTCGACTTCTACCGTCTTTTGTGCGAGTCGCCGAATCTCCTCGGTACGTTCTGCGGGCACGTGCATGCCACGACGCTCGACATCGTGAATGGGAAACCGTTCATCGCGACTGAAGCTAATGCACGCGGTGCCTGGCGGCTGGTTGAGTTTCGGCCCATGGCGAAGTAGTTTTTTGAAAGAAAACATCAAAACATCAAAAAGTTTTTGAAGGGAGAGTCTGAGAGGGAAACGATTTTCAAAATGTTTCCCTCTCACGGCCGTCGTCTATTCAATGTTCTCTGCCGTTAAAAACCGGCATGAAGATTCCGGAAGTACGTTTTTTTGCTTTTTTTCTCTTTTTCTTTCC
>CAZRGJ010000085.1:0-407 GCA_964599445.1 uncultured Planctomycetaceae bacterium
TTGAATGGACTGTTTCGGCATGAGGAGGCTCTTGCCGAATTCGACAGAGTCCTTGAAGTTCAGCCGGATGCGCCTCCGGTGCTTGCGGAAAAGGCCATGACGTTCCTGCTTCTGAACAAAAAAATCAAAGCAAAAGAGATGATGGACCACGTACTGCGTCTCGAGCCGGAAAATATTCGGATCCTGAATCTCCGGGGCGGGGTTTTTGCCAGTATGGGGAAAATCGCGAATGCTTTGCGGGATTTTCGCCGCGCGATCGAGATCCAGCCGGAATATGTGCCGGCTCTGAATAATCTGGGCCATATTCTCGCAGAGGTCGGCGATGTGGAAAAGGGGTTGGAGTATCTGGATTCTGCGATCCGGATTGCTCCGGAGTGGGCGCGTCCATACCTGAATCGCGCGCAGGC
>CAZRGJ010000085.1:417-9449 GCA_964599445.1 uncultured Planctomycetaceae bacterium
GCGCAGGCTCTGATTCGTATGCGGAAATTTGATGAGGCGGACGAAACGATCGATGCGGCTCTGCGTCAGGCTCGGGAAAGCGGGGATGAAGATTCCGTCGTGGACGCACTGGAATTGCGGAAAAAGAATGAAAAATTCCGCGCGGCCGCTGAAGAAAATGCACACCGGGAAGCAAATGAGTTTTCGACGGACGGTGAACAGGAGGCGGAAAGCAGTTGGGATCCTGAGCTGGAAAATGATTTTGAAAAACCGTTTACGGACGCGGATTGGACGGATCTGAAAGAGATCCTGGAAAACGGAATAGGATTTCGCGGAACGGACGATGAGCTGGCAGACGGTGAGGAAACGGACGAAGACGGAAAGGATGGCGAAACTCCGCAGGATGCAGATCCCGACGGGGACGGTTCCGGCAAAGGCCTCTTCGATGGCGATGCGGACGGAGAAGGAGAGGACGACGGGACACTCGACGAGTTTTCCGAAGACGACCGGCGCGTCATCCGTGAGTTCTGGCAGCAGATGCGTCGGGCTATTCAGAGGCAAAAATGGCATGATTTCAAAGGAAATCAGGAGTTTGAGACCGAATTCCATTCTGAACCGAAGATCCGCGGCGGCTTTTCCGAAAAGAACGGAATGAGCGAAGCGGAGGGACTCTCGCAAGAGGAGCTTCCGGAGATCTGCGGCAAAAACGGCGGCGGTACGGATGAAACTGCGGAAACGATGAGAAAGGTGCCGGACGACCTTGCTGCAGAATTTCCGGAATTCCGCGATGTGCCGAAAATCACCTTCTGGGACAGCGGGATCCTTTCCATTCCACTTCCTGAAAGAGAAGAGGAAGATCCGGTGATGGTTCGCTGGAACTATTTCAATTTCGACAAAAAAAGTCTCAGCGAACTGGAAGAAGAACTGCGTCAGCAGGAGAATCTTGCCCGTGAAAGAAAGCGTTTGCGTGACGGGGAAGACTCCGAGGGGACCGAAACGGAATCGGATGAGGATTGGATCAGAATTTGGGAGGAAGATCTTTCCGAAGATTTTGACCCGGAAGAAGAGGAGAAGCGAAACGATCTTTCTTCGGAGGAAACGGAGGAACTCTACGAGCTTCTGAACCGTCTGCTGCGTTTCATGGAACACGACAGAAATCGTCCCTTGCGCTGCCGGGAGAGCGAATACTGGGCACTGGACACTCCGGAACAGGCTGCGAATGTGGAGATTTTTGAGGGCGGATGGTACGTTGAGAAAAATTTCACGGCTCCGATCATCATCAATTGCGCGAGCCTTCTCGAGACCCTTGAACAGGATTACCCGGTCGAAAGGAAAATGAGCCGGACGTTTTGGGATGCGGTCTCAAAAAGAACGGCACGTTCTTCCGATGCGGAGCCGGAATCCCGGACGGAGGCGGAATATTCCGAAGCTCCGGTACCGGATCTGCGTGTTTATGCACCGAAGATCGCGTTCGTGCGTCTGCGGGAAGCTCCCAAAACGCTTTTTGAGATCCTGACGAGAATTTCGGAATTCCTTGACGGGGAACTTCAGCGGTCCCGGTCCGCGTTGGCCCGCGAGGAGGTTTTGGAGCGCAAAAACCAGCTTTGCGGACTCATGGATCTCGTCATGCGGAACGTCATGGGAGGAGAACCGAAGGATTCGATGGTCATCTTCACCAACTTTTTGACGCCGGGGGTCCTTGCCGCCATCATGAGATCCCGCATTGAAAATGAAGGCACCGAGATCGACTACGAGGAACTCATTGAAAAAGCCGGTTTTGAGTTTGCCGAAATGTGGGAGGAAGATGAGGCGGAATTGGAAGAACTCGACTTTTACGATGTCGATGAGTGGGATCCGGACGAGGATCTCGATGAAGGATTCGACAGTGAGTTTGACGAAGAGCTGGATGGCGAATTCGACGGTGAGTTTGACGAAGAGCTGGATGGTGAATTTGACGGCCGGTTTGAGGATGAGTTCGACGGTGAATTTGACGGCCGATTTGAGGATGAGTTCAACGGTGAATTTGACGGCCGATTTGACGAAGAGTTCGACGGCGGATTCGATGAGGAAATTCAGGACGGATTTGGCGGATCCTTCCGGGAAGATGGTTTTCCGGAGAATGGTGAGGATGAAGAAGATGGACCGGATAGACCGGAAAAGGACTCTGGAAACGGCTGAGGACCGGAATGATGAGTGGGCTGCGTTCGGGGCGGGATCCGTATGCTGAAACGCAGAAAATGCGTCGGGAAACTCCCGTATTCCGGCCTGTGGTTCCGTCATTGAACGGAGTGTCCGCAGACAGAAGAACGTCAGCCGGTGAAGTACCGAAATGAAAAAGCAGACCGTTTTGAGGCGGTCTGCTTTTTTATGAAACGATCGATCTCTGGAGATGCCCTTCGTGATGCGGAATGCGTCAGGGATCCGGGCGTTTTTCAAACTGAGGCCTGATGAACTGGATCCAGAGGATCAGGATCCCCGGAAATCAACTCCAGACTGACTCCTGACAGACTTTGGTTTAGCGGGAACCTCGCTGTCTCGGGTCGGTCACTTCCTGAAGTGCTTCGCCGATCAGATTGTACGCAAGGACCGTCAGGAAGATCAGGATACCGGGAAAGAGCGTCAGCCACCACATCGCGAGGTTCTGGTGGCCATTATGCAGGATGGATCCCCAGCTGATTGCGGAGCTGGACGTGGCGATCCCGAGGAAACTCAGTGAACTTTCCAGCAGGATGGAGGCCGCGATACTGAACGTGATGGGCACGAGCACCGGCGCGAGTGCGTTCGGGAGAATGTGCCGGAAAATGATCCGGAATCTGCTTGCTCCGAGCGAACGAGCCGCCGCGACGTACTCGCTTTGCTTCAGCTTGATGAATTCGCCGCGCATGAGTCGTGCGATCTTCGGCCAGCTCGTCAGCCCGATGATGACCATGACGTGCCAGATGCTTGGATTTTCAATGACGGCCACGAATGCCAGAATCATGATGAGCGTGGGGACGCAAATGACGACCTCCAGCATTCGGCTGATGATGATGTCGATCCATCCTCCGAAAAAGCCGGCAAACGCCCCGAGGGTGATTCCGATCAGTGCCGCCAGCCCCGTAGAGACGAATCCGACGAGCAGTGCCGTCCGGGTCCCGTGTACGAGCATCGCGAAAACATCGTATCCGTAGGCATTTGTTCCGCAGAGATTCTGAAGCGACGGAACGCCCTTGGTTCCGTAAGGATTTTCCGGCCGGCCCGGCATGTCGTTCTCGCGGACACGGTAGGTCGTGTCATTATACACGAGCGGGAAGATCGCCCAGCTTTCCGGGTCCGCTTCCTTCAGACGGCGCGGGTAGGCGTGCACGATGTCGTCGTGGATGAAGACCGGATTTTCCCACGATGGATAAAAGTAGCCCATGCAGGGGAAGTAGATCTGGCCTTTGTATTGGCAGACGATCGGTTTCGTGCCGACGATCATGGGTGAAAAAATCGCGACGAGCAAGAGGAGAATGACGTACCCCAGTGCCGTCATGGCCAGACGCCGCCGTCGGAATCGGACCCAGGTCTCTGCCCAGTACCCGCGGGATCTTTCCAGAACGGCAGTTCCGGCATTGGGCTGGCTGGACGACTTCTCAGACTGCTCGTTAGCGGACTGTCCGGAGGTCGAATTTTCGGAGTATTTTGCGGCGGGTTTTGAGGAAACCTGTTTTTTTTTGTTTTTCTGGGATTTTTTCATCGTATTTTTTTATCTCAGTTCTTTTCGTTCATTCGTTCGTGGATCCAATCGCCCGTTTTTCAGTCGAGCTTCACGCGCGGGTCAACGACGGCATAAAGAATGTCCGCCAGCAGCTGACCGAGCAGCGTCAGGAATGAGAAAAGGAGCGTCATTCCCATGATCAGCGGGTAGTCGCGCGCCGCGATGCTCTTGAAAAATTCCTGACCCATCCCGGGCCAGTTGAAGATCTGCTCGATGATGATGGAACCGCCGAGCAGAGCGGGGAGAGAAAGCCCCAGGAGCGTGACGAACGGAATGAGCGTGTTTCGGAACGCATGGTGAAGCACGATATTGCGGGGCGAAACGCCTTTTGCGCGGGCCGTCCGGATGTAGTCCTGACGGATGACTTCTTCCATGTTCGCTTTTACGAATCGGCTCAGATACGCCAGCGAGGCATAGGAATAGCAGATGACCGGCAGGATCATGTGCTTTGCCGTGTCGCCGATCTTTCCCCAGAACGAAAAGTTTTCGTATCCGGAATCATGCAGTCCCGGAGCCAGCCAGCCGAGGTTCTGGTAAAAAATGATGAGCAGCCCGATACCCGCAACGAAACCGGGGACCGAGTAGAGTACATAGAGCAGAACGCTCAGGAAACGTTCCGAAAGTTTCCCTTTGTTCACGACGGCGAAAAGCCCCATGGGGATCGCGAGGAAATACGTCAGCGACAGCGACGTGACGGAAAGAAGGAGCGTCGGACCGATCCGGCTGGCGATGATGGAGGCGACGGATTTTTTCTGCACGAAAGAATCGCCGAGATCTCCGCAAAAGATGTTTCCGAGCCACGTGAAGTATGCTTGATGCCAGGGTTTGTCGAGTCCGTAAAGTTTGTTCAGCATCGCTTCGTTTTCCGGGGAAAGTACGTGTCCCGGATCGGCAAGCTCCATCTGAGTCACGGGAGTTCCCGGCATATGGCGGATCAGGCCGTAGATGATCAGGGTGATCAGAAACAGAGTCAAAGCTCCAATCAGTAATCGTCGGATAATGTATGTGAGCATAGGTCGATATGGTTTGGGTCAAGTGGGAGACGGAACGCCCGTTTCTCCATAATATGCTAGAGTATAGCACGAAATGGAATTTTCCGCAAGGGTGAAAGAACTGAAAAAGTTGAAAAAATCGCAAAAATGGGGAAGATGGGAGGTGCCTTGTGTGCAATTGGGGCGAAGTAGCGGGAGAAAACAGGGAACAGAGGCTCACAGACGATGGGGGTTCTGTGTCCGGAGAATTCAGAGTGCGAAAGTGTTTAGAGACAGAAATATCCGGATCGGGACTTTCCGAAATTTGTCCGGAAGACTCGGAAAGTCCTGATCCTGCGGGAATTTTTTTCTGAGATCCTCGCGATTTTTAGAAGTTGAACGTCACGCCGGCAGCGAGTTCGTCTGCTTCTGCCACGATGGTCACGTCTCCGCCGAGGGCAGCGGCTGCCGGACCTCCGAACGGACCGCTGGACGTCGCTTTGAAGACGTGCCCGTACGTGAGGTGGAAGGCCATGTGTTCATCGAAGCGGTAGGATCCGCCGACGAACAGCGCATGCTGCGGAATGAGCGGGACGGCGATGCAGGCGCGGGAGAAGAGACTGTCGAGCTGGTTCTCGTTCATGGAGTAACCGACACGCAGCGCAACACGTTCCGTGAGCTGGTACTGGGCACCGAGACTCATGGCGAACATATCGCTCCAGCCGACCTGATCGAAACCGGCGTCTTCGTGGAAATAGTAGCGGAAGTCGCACGCAAAGAGCCAGCGTTCAAATCCATCGTAGCTCAGACCGATCGAAAGGACGGCCGGCAGGTCGAGTTTGAGCGTTTTTTTGCCGTAATTCGTGTTGAATTCGATCGGCTCGATCCAGTTCTGGCTTTTGTAGCTCACGCCGAAACGCCAACCGCACTGCGTATCGTAGAACATACCGACCATGAAGCCGGCACCCCAGACGTAGCGTCCGCCGGGACTGTGGATCGCGGTATCCGGAGTCTGATGGCCTTCGACCAGATAGAGCGGATCGCACGCGATCTCACCGATCGTGAGGATCGGGCTGAAGGAGAAGGAGAGCTTTTCCGTCAGGGAGTAGCTCATGTGGCCGCCGAGCTGAAGGATCTGGACGCTCGAGCTGAGGTTTCCGTAACCGACTTCCGCACCGCCGAGCTGCGGGACCGGACCGGAAGAGAGGATCGGATTGGAGTACCACGGCGCGGATTCGTAATTCGTTTTCGCACCGCCCGTCGCGCCGAATGAGAAACCGAGGGCGACCGGGGAATCTTCCTGACGGCGAACGATCGCGACGTTCGGGATCGGGATCGCGCCTGTGTCGGATTCCGTCGTTCCGCCGCCGATCCCGCCGTAAGCAGCGGGCAGCGTGGAACTGATGCTCGATTCCGGCATGGCGATACCGAGGTCAATGTCGATCGACGTGCCGTAGAACTGGCTCATCGTCGCCGGGTTCCAATAAAGCGCACCTCCAGCGGAAAGCGGAGCCGCCGTGGCCGCACCGCCCATACTCTGGTTCACCGCTCCCGCACCGCGAAACATGACCCCCTGTGCGAGGGACTGGGAAACGCAGACGAACAGGAGAATGAACGAAATGGAAAACAGAAATTTTAAACGATGATTTCGCATAAATCGTTCCCTGATCTCAAAAAACCTTCCTGGTAAATCTGGAAATCGTGAAATTTCCTACGGTACTCAAAAAAACATTCCCAAATCCGAATTGTTCTTTTATTTCCAATATCGAAATATTCACTCTGTATCTTTTGTGCCAAATGTAAAAGAAACGTTAATTTTTTCACTGAAATTATTTATGCTGTGCGATTGTATGGATTCTATCTATTAAAGAAAATAGCGAAAATAGAGAAAACAAAAGCGCACGGATAAAAATACCTCCCTAATAGATAGTAACGTATCGGAAAAGCGGAGATGATTTTGCGCGGAACTTCGGCGGAAGCTCAACGCGCAGGAAAAGCGGAAGTGCGCGAAGCTGGAAAGCGACATTCGAAGGCTGGAACGCCGCGCCGTCTCGAGAACTTCCGGAGATGCGCGTTCGAAACTGACCGCGAAACGCGCCCGGCTTCAGAAACAGCGCGAGATATTCAAAGCCCAGCGGAAGGTGAAGCTCGACGCGATCGCGAAAGAGAAACACTACCGCATCGTGGGGGAGATCAAGACTCCGACACCGCGAACATTTCTGCGGAGCGTACGTCCGGACATCGTGCGTACCTGGTACGGAGACGGAGGTCCGGAGAAGTACCTTGGCCGAATGTGGAAGATCACCGAGGGGAACGATCTGAAAATAAATATTTCGATCCATCCGCTTTCGGCGGGGGAACGATTCCTTCGGAACATCGAATACGGCGGAAGTTTCGATCCGCCTCCGGTACTCATCGGCTACGAGGTGTTCATCGAGGGTGAAAGTTCCAAAGGCCGGAAATACAAACAGCGGCGCATTCGTTTCATTCCGAAACGGATCGACAAAAAGACCGCCCGGGTCCGTCCCCGACGTCTGGCCGCCAAAACCGTCGCGAAATTCCGCGAAATACTCAAAAAAGAAAAGGGAATAAAGTAGTTCGTTTGTATCATATCAGCTGCTTTTAGCTGTCAGCTGGAAGCTCAAGAAAAAAGAAAGGACAAACATCATGGCAGTATTGGGTTTTGAAGGGACGCTGACGATCGACGGAGCGGATCCGGGATTCACGAATCTTCGTTTTGGTCAGAGCCACTCGGAAGTGGACGCGACGACCAATCTGGACGGCGGAAACAAGGCGTATGTGAAGGGTCTTCAGGACAAATACATTTCCGGAGACATGAACATTGACGAAAGTGCCGCATGTAAAACGGTTCTCGACGCGGTGGCGAGCCGCGATCCGGTGGAGTGTTCCGCCTCGATCGGTTCGGGAGAAAACGCGATCTCCATCTCCGGAAGCATGATGGTCTTCGGCGGTGAGGTTTCCGTCGGAATGGACGAGATCCCGAAAATGACGATCACCTGCCGTCCCGCCCCGGCCGGTACGACCGCGAACGTTTAGGTTAGCTGTTAGCTGATAGCAGATGGCAGATAGCAGATAGTAGATAGCTATCCGCTATCCGCTATCGGCTATCCGCTATCCGCTAAAAAAAGAAAGGAACACAATGGCATCATTCAAAGACACACGAAACATCACATTTTCGCTGGACATCAAACAGAAGGACACGGTCATGGTCCGGAATCTTTTGAAGGACGCGGAGGGGAAACCTCTGGACCTTTTGGCCATGGCGGATACCGGGAATCTTCACCAGCTTTTCGGCCGGGCGCAGCTGATGCTCGACACAGTATTTCTGATCTGTCTGGATCAGGTGAAAGAACACTTTTCCGAAGAGGATTTCGACCGGTCGCACGATGTGGAACTGGAAATGATTCCGGGACTTCGGACGTCGAAACTCCAGAAAATGGCGTTCTGGTTCGGTGAGGGGGTGGGACCGGAACAGATCCCGGAGATCACGAACGCATTCAAGGAGGCGATCGTAAATTTTACCCCGAACCCGTACCAGAGAGAAGCTCTGCGGCGGGTGATCGCGAATCAGGAAGCGTTGGAAAAAGCCCAGATGGAACGTGCCGTTCTTCTGGCGGACGACCGTCTGAAAAAGGTGAACATGGCGATGGAAAAACAACTCCAGCGGGAACTGGATCGGAGTCCGGACCTTCTTCTCGAAAACATCCCGAACCTTGGGCAGAACGATACCTCTGGCGTTTAGCTGGAGAATTAAGTATCCACCCCGGACCATTCAGCCTTCGCGAACTTCACCAAATGGCGGAAGGAAAACGTCAGGCGGAATGGTTTCGGACAGCGGTCCTTGCCTGTACGGTCTCCAATCCGTGGCGGGGGAAAGACGCACTGAAAGTGGAAAACTTCCCCTACTGTTCCGAGTTCAAACCCAAAGTTCGGACCGCCACCCGCACCGAAGCGGAAGCGTTCGCCAAAGCATGGAGCGGAAAAAAGTAAGCCGATGGAAGGTCAGTACCATTCATCATCTTCCTCGTCCGGCATCGCGTCGATCCTGCTGCGGATGTATTCCCTGGTGATCCACGAAGCAACGAGCGGAACAACAGGAATCGAAATGATAAAGAAGGTAGACCAGGTATCACTCATGCGATGGAGGACGTCCGAAGGAAGAAGTGCAACCAACAGCAGGACAGGAGACAGAAATGCGACATACAAAGTAATCCATCCGCCAGTTCCGCACCAATCATATTGCAGTTTCTCTTTACGAGAAAGCCGACTCCTAGGGCGTGTTCACACTTTTTCGCAGAAATTCGCGAACAAGTGCAATTTGG
>CAZRGJ010000086.1:0-9436 GCA_964599445.1 uncultured Planctomycetaceae bacterium
CGGACAGACTGCCATGCAGTGCTGGCACTGAAAACAGCGGAACTCGCCGTCCTGCACGAATCGGGGAACGCCTTCCGTGCCCAACGTCAGGATCTGCGCCAGGCAATCCCGGACACACGCCCCGCAGGCGGTACACTTCCGGGGATCTGCATAAATAAAAGGAGTCGGCTTCATGAACTCTTTCCCTTTCCAAATCCGGAACACGCTCCCTATGCCCCCAACGCCAGGACGCACGGCAGAAACGGTTCCCGTTTACCAAAATTTCCATTATTTTAGCGGAAAATTTCTGAAAAGTCAAGGACGGGTACCTCAAGCTGAACGCGAGCGCACCCAAAAATTCATCTACTCCGTCTTTGGGGAATATTTTCTTCACCACGGTCCCCAAAACTCCAGAAAACTCAAAAAACGCAAAGAAAATCGGCCTTTTTCTCTCATGAGAGCCGCATTCCTCTGGACAAAAACGCAAGAGTGCGCTAAAATACTCAAAGAAATGGGAATTTTAGCGAAAAGACCCTGTGGGTTCAACTTCCGGCAAACGACAGTCGGCTTCCGTTCACGCATCGTCTTCGAAAAAATTCCATTCCGGAGATCCAATTTTAATTTTCCAAAAATTATGCAGGGGAATTTTATGAAACAGCGCACCCTCATTCTTCTGAAACCGGACTGCATGGAACGCCGTCTGGCTGGTACCGTTTTGGCCCGTTTTGAACAGAAAGGTTTCCGCATCATCGGCATGAAACTGATGCAGGTCACTCCGGAAATCGCCTCAAAACACTACGCAGAGCACGTCGAAAAACCATTTTTTCCCAATCTTCTCGGCTACATCACGAGCGATCCGGTCACGGCGATCTGCCTGGAAGGACGCGACGTCGTGAATGTCGTGCGCAAAATGGTCGGCACGACAAAGGGATACCTTGCCGAACCGGGCACCATCCGCGGCGATTTTTCCATCAGCGGGCAGAAAAATCTCGTCCACGCCTCTGATTCTCCGGAATCCGCGGAACGCGAGATCGCGATTTTTTTCCGTCCGGAAGAGCTCGTGACCTGGAAATCGTGCGACGACACCTTCCTCCTTTCCGAATCGGAACGTGAAGAAGCGTAAAATCACGCCCCGGTGATCCGGTACAAGACCAGGTTTCGGCAGTCATTCTTCTGCGTCAATGAAACCGGCCTCCGTTTTCGTCATGGCAAAATTTGGCAAAAAAGTTTAAATTTTGTGGCGGTTTCTCTCTTCCGGACGTAACTTAAGAAGTGAGCCAGCCGAAAACGGCATCTGGATAATTTGACCTTCCCCGGATGCCGTATCGGCCAGGCTGGTTCAAGCAGCATTTTCCCGTCGGTTCGCTTTATGCTTCCTTTCTTCTGCTTCAGGCCGAAAGTATTTGGAGGAAAGATCCGAAGCACAGAGCGTACGATCTCATAAAAAATTTTTTCATTCATTGAAGGAGTTCAAAAATGAAACTTCAGAAAAATTTTCTTCTCATTGCCCTTGGTGCTTTTTTGAGCGTTTCCGCATTCTCTTATGCACAGGACGCTCCGGCTCCCGAAGCTGCTCCGGCTGATGCTCCCGCAGCCGCTCCGGCCGATGCCCCCCAGAAAGGTGCGAGACCGGAATTCCGCCGCGGCGGTCAGCGTGGTCCAGAAATGTTCATGGCATATCGCGGAATCGCGACGGAAGAACAGACGAAGGAAATGATGGAAATCATGAAATCCTACGATCCGCAGTTCAAAGCACTCATCGAGAAAAAAATGGCCATCGAAAAAGAGATGGAAAAAGAAATGAAGGCCGTTGATGAAGAAATGATGAAACTGCGCAAGGAAATGGCCGAAAAATGCGATTCCGTCCTCACCGATGAACAGCGTGAAAAAGTGAAGGCCCGCATGGAAGAAATGTGCAAACGCGGCCCCCGCGGTCCACAGGGCGATCGTGGTCCACAGGGCGATCGTGGTCCCCGTGGTGAACGCGGTCCCCGCGGCGAACATGGCCCTCACGGCCCGCACGCCAAAGGTCCCCGCGGCTAAATTTTGACGAACGTACGTCAAAATTCCTCCAGCGTCTCTCTTTTCAGAGAGACGTTTTTTTATTCCGATGCCCCTTCCACTGAACTCTCTCCCCACGGCAATAAAATCAGCTCTTCAAACAAAAAAATCGGCCGTCCGATCTTGAGGACAGCCGAAGACTTTTGATTCAGAATTCCTGAAAATGCGAACGAGGATCAGCCTTCCTTTTCCGTGCAGGCGTACTCCACGATGACGTTCGTGCTGATTCCGCCGCGGGGCGTGAACTTCGCCGTAAGCTCCAGCCATTTCGGTTCAATGACCGCCACAAGATCGTCAAGGATCCGGTTCGTGACGTTTTCGTAGAAGATCCCTTCATTGCGGAAACGCTGCATATAGAATTTAAGACTCTTCAGCTCCACACACTTTTCCTTCGGAATATAGCGGATCGTCATGGTCCCATAGTCCGGCTGGCCCGTCTTCGGGCAAACGGAAGTGAATTCCGGACAAATGATCTCGATCTGGTAATTACGGCCCGGGTAGCTGTTCGCAAAAGTTTCCAAAATATCGCGGAACTGTTCTGCCATTGATATTCTCCTTTAAAATTCGTGTCTGTTTCACCGAAATCCGTTTCAGAGCCGTGCGCCCGACCACGTCAGACGGCACACCACAAACGTTCCGGATCCAGTTTTTCCAAGTTCTTTCATCATAGTTCAAAGCAGGAAAAAAACAAGGGGGACGGCTCGAATTTTTGCACAAATCGGCAAAAAAATTCCGTCTCCCTGATATTCGGGGCAAAAATTCAGTTTATTTCCGACCGTTTTCCGCTTTCTTTTGAGGTTCTAGCGGCAGGATGCCCCCAGGTTCCCCGATCCTGGATCGTTTAGATCTCCCGGAAACTCACTTCCGGAAGTTTCCATTCAAAAGGCGGACGAACTCCGCATCCAGCACGCATGAGACCAGGGCCAGTGAACCGTTCTCCAAAGAGATCCAGAACGCCGCCTCCTGCGTAAACTCGCTGGCGGGCGCACTTTCCGGAGTTCCCGGATCAAGAAGAAGCAGCGAAACTCCGGGGGAAATTTCCATCCAGCCGATCGATGGGATCAGCGACTGTGCACTCGTGAAAGTCTGCGTTTTTCGGATCAGCTCGATGCCGAATGAGTCTGCGAGATCCTCAAGTTCCTGCTTTTTCAGCGTGACGTTCCGTTCCTTTTCGCCAAAAAAACTCAGGACGGCAGAATTCTGCGCCTTCAGGATCCGCTTTATGGAAGTTTCCAGCGCAGCCGCCGACGCGATCTCGTGCCGCGAGAGCAAAATGCCGGACGTCCCGGAAATTTCCGTCCCAGCCGCAGTCCCCGATGCACCGGCAGTCGGCGGCACGTCGGCAGTACCCGCAGTATCTTCCGTCTCCGGAAGAGTCTCAGAAGGAGCAGCCTCGACATCCGAATCTTTTCCCGCTGGTTCAAGGATCGAATTTTCCGCATCCGTCTCCAGCAGGTTTTCATCCAGGATCTGAAGGGTCTCTTCGGAAAACTCCGACGTTTTTTTCTTCCCGCCTTCCGTAACCGGCACGCCCGCCCGGTCCGTCATGATGGTGCAGTTCATGAAGCGGATCTTCTGAAAATCCTCCGCAGAAACCTGCACGTGGACCATGTACGAGATCTCCGGAAAACGTTCCTCACGCCTGAAATTGGACTCCAGGTAGAAATTCTTCGCCGTCCGGTTCAGAAACGCTTCACTGGCAGAGTAGGCCGCGACGACAGGAAACGGTTCCGGAATGACGAAAGACGCAGCCTGCTCGTGGACAAATTCCGCAAATTTTTCTTCCTGATGCGGATAAATCCGGATCGTCTGACTGTCGCCATGGTAGACGCCAAGCAAATTGATCGGATATGCTTTCACCACATCCCGGTAAAGAAGCGGGAAATAGTGCCGATTCAGAAGATTTTTCCCTTCATCGTAAAGTGCCAGTGCCGCCGTCGGCACCAAAGCCGCATGACGCGCAAGGATCTCTCGACACTCCGGCGAAAGCTCAAACGCAATGTACCGTTCACCGGAAGTCTGGAGATTCAGGATCACGTTTTTCCGGGCAGGACGCAGTGAATGACGGATCTTCGTCAGATCCAGATCCTGCGGAGCCGAGACCGCGATCCTGCTCAAAAGCTCCGCCAATTCCTGCTGGAATTCCGCATAGAGTTCCGAATCAAACGAAATGATGAACGGGATCTCCATCTGCATCACGCCCTCCACCGGACGACTCACGATATTTTCCTTCAAAACATTCACGCGAATGAAGGAATAGGGGAACTGGTATTTCGCTAAAAATGCCTCAAGAGCCTCCGCTGGTTCCGTAATGAACTGCGGTTCCCGAGCATCTCCCGCCTCGCTGTTTTTTCCGTCAGAGACCGGACCGTCTGCACCTTCCGCAGAAACAGGCGGACGTACCATCATGCGGCTTCCCGGATTAAATGGGATCAGAACGGAAGCGTCCTCGCCTTCCTGTACGTCATTCTGCTGAAGTGCGCCGCCGTTCGCGTCATCCGCATTGCCGGAGTCAGCCACTGTGCCCGCATTGGCATTTTCATCCGCATTGGCATTTTCATCTGATCCGGATCCATTCGGCACTTCGTTCGTCCCAGAGATCCTGTTTTGCTTCCTGCGGACAAGCACGGAAGATTTCTTTCTGCTCCCCGTTTTCGTCGCGGCTTTCGCTTTGCTTCCGGTCCCGGTATCCGCCTGTTCCGCAATCTCGGCAGGTTCTTCAAGGATCAGCTCCACATTTTCTTCATTTTCATCTGCCGCTTTTTCCGAATGCCCGGCCTTTTGGGCAGACGGCGACGCAGCCGACTCATTCTGTGCGGGCACGTCAGGAAACGCGACCTCCTCAAGAACGATCTCCGGCTGAAAATCATCCAGTGCTTCCGTGATTTTTGCCTGCCCTTGCGCCTTGAGTCCCATGGGAAGAAAGAGCAGGAAAAGGAAAAGAAATATTCGTGCTTTCATTGCAAAACTCCTAAAAATCGAAACAGACTCACGGGTCTCTTTCCCTATCGGTCCACCCGAACCTCCTCTTTCAAAAAAAAATTCCCATCCATTCAATCGTTTTATTTGATCCCCATTGCGGACTTTACCAAATGAGTAAAATTAGTCTGAAAAAAAGAACGGAAGATCCCGCAAAATTTCCATAGAAATAAAAAATTTTTTCAAAATTTCCACAGGGAGGTACTTGAAGGAAATTAAAATTTAGTATAAAATACCAAGTAGAGGGATTTTCAAAAGCCTGACCAGATTCCCTTGATCTGCTGCTTTTCCAAATTCAGGATCCGTTCCGAATCCACTTCCGAGACGGAAAACACTTTTGCGGAACCATTCAGGCATGACGATTTCACCAAACCAGATTTTTTGCGAAAGGAAGATCCCAATGGACGCCCTCACCTCAGCCAATTCCCGCAATGCGGGAGATACTCCGAATGAAAATACGGAACCAAACGCAGGCCTGCGCCCCGAAAATGCGGATCATTCGACGTCGACCGCACACTCCAATCCGGCCTCACACTCCGATCTGACAGTGCGTACGGATCCGGTTTCGCATTCCTCTCATTCCGCAGCAGATCTCCAGCCCTCCAAAAATTCCGATGGCGGCAGATCTCCGGCTCCGTTTACTCTCGTGATCTACGGGGCCTCCGGCAATTTAACGAAACGGAAACTGGTCCCGGCTCTTGCGCAGCTTTTCGCAAAAGGTCAGCTTCCCAAAGATTTCCGGATCGCCGGCGTTGCCCGCAAGCAGATGAGCAGCGAAGAATGGTTCGCGTCGCTGAAAAACCCGGAAGGTCCCTCCGACTGGCCTGCCGAGTGGCCGACCGGCTGGGAGAAGACCGAAACGGAAAGTCCGAAAGAGAATGCCGATCCGCAGATTTCGCAGAACACTGCGCAGAATACCTCACAGAACACAGCGCAAAACATCTCGCAAAATGGAACGATCTGGCGTGATTTTGCTCGGCACATGGTCTACGCGCCAGCCGACGGAACGAGTGCGGAGGACATGAACCGGCTCGGGGCACTGCTTGATGCGCAGGAGACCAGTGAAACACGGACGCGCATTTTCTACCTCGCGACCTCCCCAGATCTCTACCAACCGATCCTTCGGGCACTGACGCCTGAAGTCTATCGGCTTCGGGAAAAGGGCGTGGACTGCCGGATCGTCGTGGAGAAACCGTTCGGCGTGGATCTTGAAACGGCGAAGGAACTGAATGCCGCACTGCGAAGCGTCTTCCCGGAAAACCGCATTTACCGGATCGACCACTACCTCGGCAAAGAGACGGCCCGAAATCTTCTGGTCCTCCGTTTCGCCAACTCAATTTTTGAACCGCTCTGGAACCGGCAGTTCATTGAGCATGTGCAGATCACGGCAAGTGAAGAGGCACTCGTCGGGCACCGGGCTGCGTATTTCAACCGGGCGGGGATCTTGCGCGACATGTTCCAGAATCACCTGCTCCAGCTTCTCGCCCTCACCGCGATGGAAGCCCCGGCAAGCTTGGACGCAGAAAGCATCCGAAACGAAAAAGTCAAGGTCCTTCAGGCGATCCGTCCATTCCAGAGTCCGGAAGAAGTACGGGAACGCACGATCCGCGGGCAGTACATTCCGGATACGGCCTACGGAAACGGCGAGACCAAAGATGCACTGGAGCCGGCGACGTCGACGTTTGCCGCGATGGAACTCCAAATCGAGAACTGGCGCTGGAGCGGAGTTCCCTTCTACCTTCGTTCCGGAAAAGGAATGGGATGCCGAACGACGCAGATCCTGATGCGTTTCCGCAAACCGCCGCACCTGCTCTTTCCTCAAACGGAATCGTGTGCGCCGAACTCGCTCCTGATCCAGCTTCAGCCGGCGGAAGGGATCCAGCTTGGTTTCGTGACGAAAGTTCCGGACACGGAAAAGGAGATCTCGCACGCTGCGATGAGCTTTACCTTTGCCCGGCACTACCGCGATGCGTTTCCTGAAGCATACGAGCGGCTTCTTCTGGATGTCGTCCTTGGCGATCTGAGTCTCTTCATCCGCGGCGATGAAACGGAAGTCGCCTGGAAGATCATGGATCCGATCCAGAAGGCCTGGGATGAGCATCTCAGCGGAGGCGATCCTCCGGAATTCCCGGCAAAATACGAGATCGGAAGCTGGGGACCGGAGGAGTCCGATGCGTGGATGGAAAGCCGCGGTCAGCAGTGGTTCAACGTATGCCCGGTACTTCCCAAACCTTTCGGCAAATAGCGGAAGCTCCGGAAAGTCAATTCTTCCTCCAACGAAAAACAGAAAGCCGTGCGCTCTTCAGACCGTACGGCTTTTTTGAGGGGTGACCGAACCAGAAAACATCTGGCAGGAAATGGCTCACGGCGCGAGCGTGCACGCACCTTTCATTCCGGGAGCCTCTTCCACTTCCACGCACAAACGGGTCCATTTTCCTTCTGCCAAAAGTTCGCTCTGAGCAAGCTGATCCGCAATGTACTCGGCAAGCTGTTCTGCCGTCGTGTTCCGGATCGGCAGGATGACACAGTCTTCCAGAGGCAGGACCCAACGTTTCGATCCAAACTTGACCTCAAGTTCATGCTGCATGGGGGCCATTCCGTCCGCGTCAGCCATTCGGCACGATTCCGTTTCCGCCACACTCTCACCGAAACATGACGCTTCCCGTCCCTCCATCTCCTCCCCAGCCATTTGCGCCATTTGCGCCATTTTCTGAAAATAGTCATCCGGAGATAGCTCTTTCGGAGGATCCGCCTCGTACTGATTCACGGACGAAAGCCAGTCGCCGACCCGCGTCATCCAGTCCATCATTCCCATCGGCTCATCCGGCTCCTTCTCTTCCATGACGAATTTTACTCTCGGATCCTCCCCCTGAAGCAGCGTTTTATGGTCCAGTTTTTTCAGGATCTCACGCAGAGTCTCCATGAACGGAAGAAAATCAATGACGTATCCTGCCGGAGACATTTCCTGGTCAAGTTCTACGGAAACATGGAAATCGTGCCCATGGATCGCCTCGCAGAGGCAGGCATCAAACGTAATGAAATGGGACGCTGAAAAGGTCAGCTCCTCCGAATCCAGGCGAATACAAAAAGTTTTTTTCATGAATGGACCTCCCAAAATCAGGATCTCCAAAGAAGAATGAAATAAAAAGGCGGGGGAACGTGAGGGAAACGGCTGGGACACCGTGAGGGAAACGGCTGGGGCACCGTGGGGAAACGGCTGGGGCACCGTGGGGAAACGGCTGGGGCACCGTGGGGAAAGCGCAGATCCTGGCAAAAATCAGGAAGATGAAAGCGAAATGGAAAACATCAGTCCATTGGCTTCTTCTTCTGAAGCTGAGGCCGGCAGTTCCTGCGCAGTTTCCGTCGGCCTGCTTCATTCTTCGGACAGATGATCAGGCAAGACGCAGCGCGTCCGGCAGCTCGATCGTGCCTTCATAGAGCGCACGGCCAATGATGGCGGCATCCAACCCGGCGTCCTTCAGCTTCCGCACATCCTCCAGTGTCGTGACGCCGCCGGAAGCCACGACCGGCACATTCACGGCATCCTTCATTTCCTTCATCGCCGGGACATTCGAGCCTTTCATCATGCCGTCCGTCGCGATGTCCGTGTACACGATGGCCGCCATTGGCAGGCTGCTGAACTGATCCGCAAGCTCGATCGCCTTCGTCTGACTCGTTTCGAGCCAGCCATCCGTCGCGACGTAACCGTTTCGGGCATCGATCCCAAGCACAAGGCGATTCGGGAACTTCAGGCACATTTCGCGGAACCATTCCGGCTGACGCAGAGCCAGTGTGCCGATGACCAGGCGATTGAGGCCAAGTTCCAGAAGGGAACGGATCGTTTCTTCATTCCGGATTCCGCCGCCAAGCTCGCACGGAACGCCGACCGTCTGCACGATTTTACGGATCGCTTCAAGATTCGTCGGAGCACCGTCTTTCGCTCCGTCCAGATCCACCAGATGAAGGAACTCGCCCCCCAGATCGACCCAGTGTTTCGCCATGGCGGCCGGGTCATCTCCAAAAACGGTTTCCTGAGCATAGTCGCCCTGACGAAGACGGACGCATTTGCCTCCGCGTAAATCGATTGCCGGTAAAATCTGCACGAATCGGTCCTTTATGCTGAATGAGTTAAAAGTAAATGGATTTTTCAAAAAACAGACGCCGAAAAAGTCTGCCTCTGTATATTATGGAAAATTTTGGAAAAATTTCAAGGCGGGGCGGCCGATTCCTGCCTGTTTTTTGCATTTTCTGAAGAAAAAAAAGAAAAAAATGCCGTCCGGATCCGACCTCTCCCTGATTTCTACCGCAGAAAAAACAGCGAGTCTGGGCACACGAAAAGAGTCGGATGCTCGTCCGGAATCCCAATTCACGAAAAGAGCGCAATTTCACCAAATGTTTCAGGATATTTTAAAAACAT
>CAZRGJ010000087.1:0-9418 GCA_964599445.1 uncultured Planctomycetaceae bacterium
GCAGAAAATCAGCCCACCGCATCGTCCAGAGATCTGCGTAGGCCGGACTGTCGAGCAGCTGATCGATCAGACGGGCACGCTTTTCCGGGTCCGGATCCTTCAGAAACGCCCGGGCCTCTTCCCTACCCGGTACCCTGCCCGCCACGTCAAGCCAGACTCTCCGCAGAAAAACGGCATCTGAGGCCAATCGTGCCGACGGGATCCCTTTTCTCGCCAAATCCGCCAGAACTGCCGAGTCGATCTCGTTCCGCGGACGATTCCCATCGTCCTTTTCCCAAACACTTCGGTCCGCCGGTGCGCCTGGGGCAGCGTGTTTTTTTGATGGATCGCCGGAAATTTTGTCCGCGTTTTCAGATTCTCCCGAAACACCGACCGATTCAGACACCCAAACACCGCCATGCAGGAAAACAGCAGAGACCGCCAGACTCCGCGTCAAAAAATCACGGCGTCCCAAAGTATCTGAAACGGGATCTTTCATGCATCTACTCCTCATTGAACTCAAAATCTTTCAGCCGCGCCTTTCTTTTTCAGTCCGGACACAGTTTCTCTCTTTTTCTTTAACGCACAGTTCCGCCGATTTATTGCGTCTAATGGGACAAAATTTCCGCAAAAGTCCGGAAACGCACCTTGACAGAAACAGCCAAAATGCTAAAATGTGGAACATGGTCAGGGAAGAAGAAAAGGCGACTTCAGATTCTTTCCCCAAAAATTCCCTCAGTTTCGTTCCGACGGTTCCGCCGGTGCACTCAAAATCGAAAGGACTTTCCATGATTTGCGTAACCATTGCGCGTCCGACTCCCCGCCAGATGCTCTCGGACTGCCAGTCTTTGACCAGCCAGGGCCTCTCTCTCGCTGAACTGCGCCTCGACCATCTTCAGGAAACTCCGGACATCGCGGCAATTCTGGCCGGCTGTTCCGCAGTAAAAGTCATCCTGACGGTCCGAAAAGCCGAGGACGGCGGCGTTTTCTGTGGAACGGAAGAGAAACGCCGCCAGCTTCTCCTCACCGCCATGGAATCCGGTGCCGAGTACGTCGATCTGGAAGACGGAACGGCTGCGGAACTTCCGCGCAGGGGGACCGCCAAACGTCTGGTCAGCTTCCATGATTTCGTCGGCACTCCGGAAGATCTGGACTCCCTCTACGACCGCCTTGCGGCCCAGGATGCGGATCTCGTGAAGATCGCGTGCATGGCCCAGACCCCGATGGACAGCCTGCGGATGCTCGATCTGGTGAAGCGGAAACGGAACACCAAAGTTCCCGTCGTTGGTTTCTGCATGGGCGAAATGGGAAAGCCGAGTCGGATCCTATGCCAGGCGTTCGGCTCGCCGTTCACGTACTGTGCCCCGAATGCGCAGGAAGCCGTCGCTCCGGGAATGATCTCCTGGGAAGAAATGCGTTCGCTTTACCGTGCCGAGGAACTCACTGAAGAAACAGAAGTCTTCGGCGTCATCGCGGACCCGGTCGGTCACTCCATGAGTCCGCTCATCCATAATTCGGCGTTCATCGAAAATGGGCTTCTGAACCGCGTTTACCTTCCGCTCCGCATTCCGCCGAAGGATCTGGACGCTTTCATGGAAATGGCTCCCCAAGTCCTGAAAATGCGTGGTCTGAGCGTCACGATCCCACACAAGGAGAAGGTTATTCCGCTTCTGGATTCCATCGACACGTCGGTGAAGCTCATCGCGGCGTGCAATACGGTCCTCTGGAACCCGGACGGGGGCTCCGAGGGGACGAACACGGACTACCAGGCCGCCATGAGCAGTTTCGCGGAAACGCTTTCCGCTCCGGGACCGCACCATGTGGATGGCTGGACGGAACCGCTGGATGATCCGAAAACCGGAGAGATCCACGCTCGCCCCATTCTCGGAAAAACCGCCATGATCCTCGGTTCCGGCGGCGTTGGAAAAGCACTTGCGATCGGATTGGCGCGCCGCGGCGCAAAACTCATCCTGACCGACATCGACCTCTCCAGAGCACAGGCACTGGCGAAACGGCTTGCGCAGGATGGATTTGAAACTCAGGCGGTGGACTGGACCGTACGTCACGAACAGCACGCCGACTTTCTCGTCAACTGCACACCGATCGGAATGTTGCCGAATGTGGACGCTTCCCCTTGGGACCCCGCGTATCTGCGTTCCGCTCACGTCTGTTTCGATGCCGTCTACAATCCGGAGGAAACGCTCTTCATCCGCTCCGCGAAAGAGAAAGGCTGCGCGACCGTCAACGGTCTCCAGATGTTCGTGAAGCAGGCGGGACTTCAGTTTGAGCGATTCACGCAGACCGACCCGCCGCTGGCCCGAATGCGTGACGTCGTTAAGCAGGCTCTCGAAAATTGAACGGCCCGAAATGACGCAGAAAGCCGCTGCGCACGTCCGCACTTTCTCGGAAGTGGGTGCGGAGTTCAGAAACGGCGAGCTTTCAAAAGTCCCCTCATTCCTTCTCGGCAAACGGCCTAACGGCCTGTTTCGCCGAACTCTCCCCCCCCCCCGTCTCGCTGCGCGAGCCACCCCTCCGAGGGAGGGGTGGCTTGAGTACTCAGCTTGCGGCTCAACGAAAGTACGTTTAAAATTTCTGGAGCAGTTCCCAGTATTTTCGGTCGGTCTCGTATGGATCGATCGGCGTGCCGGGAACATAGTCTTCCGGGAGGACACCGTATCGCAGCATCTCGCGCACGTACCATGGATTGGGATAGAAGGGGCGGATGCTGAAATGCGTGCTTTCGCTTCCGGTGACGTACTGTTTTCCCCGCTCGATACCGCGCAGCATGGTTTGGTAGTCCGGATCGTCTTTTGTCTGAAAAACATTCGCCGGTCCCGCCCAATTTCCGTCTTCTCCCCGAACACGGCAGCGTCCCAGACCGCCTGCCTCCGCGCTTAGCGGCGCACGGAGCATCCGCGACATTTCCGGCTTTGAAAGATTGAAGACCCAGTTCACGTTGAATTTTAGCCCCTGATGTACCATCGTTTCCGGAAGGCGGAACGGCCAGTTTTCCGAGTCTGCATGACAGGAGGCGCACTTTCTCCGGACGACGTCCGCCATCGCGTGCGTTTCGGGACATTCATTCACGGGCGTCGGGACCGATCCGACCTCTCGGCCGTCCTGTCCGTATGGTGAATAGTACCAGATGAGCGAGCCGGCGGCGTTCGCCGCGTAGGTTCCAGCGTAGTTCGCTCCGGCTTCGAGCCAGAAGCGGATCGTGCGTTTCTCTTCCGGACTTACGTTCGTGCGCGGCTTGCCCTCAGCGTCGGGATGGCCGGAATCCACGATCTGCATCAGACGGCTCGCGCAGCTCCCGATCTCGTACGGTTTGAAATTGCTCATCGGACGGTTCCGATTGTCGCCGAGGAAGCCTTTCCAGCTCAGAACGGCATACGATTCCACGAATTCACCCGGCCGGAGGTCACTGTCCAGCGAGATCCCGCCGTCGCGCCGCTCCTCATTATGGCACGTGACGCAGTGCCGCTCCCAAATCAGCACGATGTCGCGGAAGTAGTCGAAAAGTTCCGGCACACCTTCTACCGGCTTCGGTCTCGCCGGTTGCTGGTTCATGGCGCGCATCATCTGAAGGCGGTCCTGCTGGGTCGGCGTCATGGTTCGGTCCTCATGGCAACCGATGCACGCAGCGTTTTCGCCCGGCATGAGCGTCGTGAAACTGTGCATCCGCTTCACGGCTTTCCCTTCTCCGTCCAGTGCAATGAAGAAAAGAGACCGCATCGCCGGAAGCTCCATGAAGGCCGAGCCGTCTTCATTCACCGGAACTGTCCCGAGAATGCGCGTTAGGGCAAACGTTCCGCCCGACGAAACGCTCATCATTCCGCCGTTGAAATGGACGGGGATCGGAAGCGGTTCCATCACGAGCAGTTCCTTCACGGTCCCAGGCGCAAGATCCTGCATCTGGCGTCCTGCGTAAATGTTTGCCATGGCGAGTGTGCCGGTTTTCTGCGATCGGTCTGTCACGTCGGCGATGAGCTGCTCGCGTTCCCGTACGATGATCGGCTGAACGTCCGCGACGTAGAATTTCCGGTCCGCTTCTTCCTGCGGGAGCGCATAGACTTGGCAAAGCCGTCCCTCACCGTCCATCAGAAGGATCCGGGAGCGCGAAACGCACAGAATGCAGTCCTCGCCGAATGCCCATGGATCCGCAAAATCCCACTGCGTCAGCGAGATCTGCTTCGCTCCTTCCGGCGCATCTGGCCCTTTTCGCGGATTCACCAGCGCGATGGCTCCGTAATGTTCCCGCGTACCGTGGCCAGGCGAAAAAGTCGCGCAGACCTCAAAATTCCGCGCTTCCGGCGGAACGTCTTTCCGGTAGCGGATCGGTTTCGCACCGAGCATACAGATCCCCGGCGTCTGATTTCCGTAGAAGACCTGATGGTGTGTTCCGTCCGGATTCGCGGTCCAGAGATGATGGTAGTGGACCTGCGAGCGGTCAATGTACTCCCACCGCATGTAGAGGAGCTGCCCGTTCGGCAGGACCCACGGAGTATTTTCCTGTTCCGGATTGGAAGAGATCGGCCGAATGTCCTCGCCGTTGGGACCGCACCGGTGGAGATTCGCCACGCCGGTCAGCCAGCACTGGACCCAGCGTTTCGCACGGCTCGAAGGAAACACGATGTCGCCGTTTGGGAGGTACGTCGGTTCAATGTCGTCCCAGTTTCCATCCGTCAGCTGACGCAGTCCTGTACCGTCCAGATTGATCTCGTAGAGATGGTAGTGCCGCGTTCCGGCCTTCAGGTAGGAGAAAATGCACTTTTTCGCATCATAGTGGACCTGCGGGTCGCGAATATTTCCCTGCGGATCCTCGAAAAGCGTGCGGACCTCTCCGGTCTCAAGATCCAGAATCTGAAGTGCACCGCCCTTTCCGAGCGGGAAAGGAAACGCATTCGTATCGCACGCATAGTATCCGAAGTTGGCGTACCAGTGTCCGTCGAAACTCGGCTGACGCACCGCGAAAAGGATCTCCTTCACGTCCTCCATGGGACCTCCGGCGGCTCGCGCTTTCGTCAGCATTTCCGAGCGGCGCTCAAGTGCCAGCGGTTCCGGCTGCGTCCGAAGCGCAAGATAGTCAAAGTGGATCCAGCTTCCATCAAAGATCTTCATCCGGATCTCATTCTGCCCAGCTTTCACCAGCCCTGCGGGGATCGGAAGCGCAAGATGCGACGGCCATCCGTCCTGAACCTTAGGATCAAACGACGGGAAACCTTCCTGTCCGGGAACCACGCGCATCGGCTCAAGCTGCGTTCCGTTGACTGTGAGCTGAAGCAGTGACGGCTCGGTCGGATGCCCATAGCACATCGCCGCGATGAGGTAAAGCGGAACGTCCACCGCCGTCGGAGACTCAAATTCGATCCGCGTCGAGAATGCGTGCCCCGCATTATGGAAATCGCGCGTACTGCACAAAGTGGGAGTCCAGTTCCGTGCCCGATCCCGTCCAACGACGTAATTCACGACCGGCTCATCCGGTTTTCCAAAAAAATCCTCAAACCGGACATGGTGCGCGAATTCAGCACTCGAATAGTCCGGAAATCCGATTTGAAAAATCGTCTCAGCAGGACCGTTTCCGGAAAATTTTTCATCCGCGCAGATGCAGGCTCCGCACGCAGACAGACACACGGTCCCAATCAGCAAAAATCGCAAAATTCTGTTCATCTCTCACTCTCAAAAAACGGGCAGGAAGGCAGGGAAAATTTTAAAATCCAGGCTCGAAACAGCGTAAGCCGTCCGGAACTCTGTCTCTGACCACTCTCAAATTCAGCGTGGTCTTCCAAAAAATGCAGAAATGGTGCCTGAAACAGGCGGGAGGCATTCGAGGGGGCGAATGCCGGCAAATTCATTCATTCGGTACATTCAGGATCTCATTCCACGTGATCCCAAATTTTAAGAGGTACTTTCGGAGGCGGTCCGTGTCGTTCGTCGTCCTTTTTTCCAACCGGGAGGAAGAAAAGAGCACTCGCCCCGCTTCGGAAAGACTCTGCGCCTGACGGCAGACGAACAAAACGTCAGCCAGCTGTACTTTCGCAAATCGGTCCAGTCCCTCCCAGCGCTCTTCACCGAGGATCTTTCGGGCGGTCTCGGTCGCAGTTTCGCCGCGAACTTCCCGAATCACGGGAGGCTCACCAGCCCAAAGTCCCCGAAGACGCACGATCTCATCCTGAACGATCTCTGAAGAGATCCGGACTCCCCCCGGCCGGTCACCGGACTTCAGGACCGCCATCGCAGACATTCTGGAGACGCTGGCCCGAAGATCCCGCAGACCGCCGCTCCAGGCCGCCTCCATCGACCCCGCAAATTTCAGGAATTTCTGGAGCGCATTCTCTTCCAGAGCGACCTGTCGGCCAGTACCGGTACTCCAACGCTCAAGTTCCAGCTCAAGCGTATCCGCTAGATCCTCAGGACGCGCAGAAAGAGGAGGAAAAGCAAACGCCCACCCTCCAAGCACTGCGTACAGTTCCGAAGAAAAAGTGCCTTTTTTCACGTACTCCGAAAGATCCTGACCGGTCAACGCAAAACAGATCAGGGATTCCCGGTCCAGCAGGTGAAGCAGAAGTTTCTGCGTCCCCGTCTCCAGTGCCTCCACATCTTTCAGGAGAAGTACTCCGTCTGTTTTCTGCGCCAGTGCAAGACGCTCGATCAGAGAGTCGGCCGCCGTTCCGCAGGGGATTTCCGTCAGCGTCCCTCCGTTCCTCGCAGCAAATGCCCGGCCCCACTCCATTTTCGACAGACTGTCCGGGCCAAGCAGCAGAAACGTTCGGCTCAACCCTTCCAGTGCAGCCTTCTCGAGGAGTTCAAGTGCCGCACAAAATTCCAAATTTTTCGACTTTCCGATCTTCATGAAAAAACTCTCCGCTTTCGGACGCCGACCATCCATTCCGTCCCCGCTTCCGGCTCTCCTGCTTTCTGCTCTGCTCGACTCCGGCACATGCACGCACCCCCGACCAAGCGTCTCTCCGCCCTGACCAAGTGCCTTTCATCGCTCCTGCTCATCTTCATTGGAGCGGAGCCATCGTCCCAAAACAGCCCTGATTCCGGATTCTTCCGGCTCCTCAACGATCGCACGATGCGGAATGCCTCGTTTTTTCGCACATTTCAGCCCCTCGGAATCTTTGGGTGCGTAAATCAGCAGTTCCGGACAGTTCCAGAATGCCCCAAGTCCGATTTTTTGGACCCCTTTCGGAATCGTCAGGGAACGCAGATTTCCGCAATTTCCGAATGCGAGCTCCGCGACTTCCTGAACTCGTGCCGGGATCTCGTACGATTCAGCCTCCCGATCCAGAAACGCCACCAGTATTCGGCCATCCTGCGAAAAAAGGACCTTCCCGGTCATCCGAAAATGCCGATGGTCGTCCCGGATCTGCACATGCTCAAGTTTTGGACAGAACGCAAACGGATTGGCCGGGATCTGCGCCACACTGGAAGGAATCTGGACCGACCGCAGATCCGAGACTTTCCGAAAAAGCTCTTTCGAGAGGTACGTGACCCCCTTCGGGATCCGGACCTCCTCATCCTTTCCCAAATATCGCACCGCACGAAGTTCCTCGCCGCTCCGCTCCAATTTCCAGTCAGTTCCGGCCGGATCTCTCGAAACTGCCCGGCGCACATTCAATTCACGAACACGCTCCGTTTCCGTTTCCGTTTCCGTTCCCGTTTCCGTTTCCGCTAGCTCCGCAGCGAGACTCTGGATCAGGTCCTGTGCGACAGTCTCCGCAAAATCATCCGCTAAAGCATCGGGAAAAACCGCATCCGGATCCGACGCAAACGAATCAGGAAGGTTTTCGTTTCGTTCATTCGTCATTTTCTGTCTCTCATCCTGAACTTTTCAGTCTTCCTCAAAGACGCTCAATGAGCATTCCGCCGTCCACCATCAAGACCTGGCCCGTGCTGTATCGCAGATCTCCGCGGGCCAGCATCGCCGTGGCGCGTCCGATGTCGTCCGGAAATCCCCAGCGGTTCTGGATCACCAGCCCGTCGGCGATGAGCCGGTCGTATTTTTCCGTCACGGCCGCCGTCATGTCCGTTTTGATGATTCCCGGCCGGATCTCGTAGACCTGAATGTCGTGCTCTGCCAGACGTACCGCCCAGAGTTTCGTTGCCATGGAGATCCCCGCTTTGGAAATGCAGTATTCTCCCCGGCTGATCGAGGCAACCGTCGAGCTGATCGACGATGTGTTGATGACCGCAAACGGAGCCTTTTCTCCGGCCTCACGAGCCGCGATCATTCGCCGGGCGACGGCCTGCGTGAGAAAAAACGGTCCCTGAAGATTGATCTTCATGAGCCACTCGTAGTTTTCCTCCGTCATGTCGAGCACATCCGCGCGCACTCGGGCACCGACCCCCGCATTGTTCACGAGAAGATGGATCGGCCCGAATTCGGAATCCACGGCAGAAAGCATCGATTCACGAGCCTGCGGATCCGAAACATCACACTGAAAGTAGCGGACTTTCGGCGGTTCATTCTGCGAAGCCCCGAGAGCCGAGATCTCCTCCACGGCCAGAGCAACCGCCGGATCTTCGAGTGATTTCGACCCGCAAAGCGCGAGACTCCACCCTTCCACGATCAAGTGTTCCGCAATTCCGCGTCCGATCCCGCGCGCACCGCCCGTCACGATCGCCGTCTTCATCCCAATTCCTCCTTCTGTTTTCTGCAAACCGGATCCTGCTCCTGAATTTCTTCCATTTTAATACAGATCCCTTCTTTTGTCAAGAATGCGGAAGAAAATTTTGAAAATTCCGGAAAGGAAATCGACACTCCACCGTTTCATCTTGCGCACTTTCTCCAAGCCCTACGAATGGCGGTCTCCAAATCGCCAGCCGGAAACACTCCGCATTCTCTGAACTCAGCTTTTCTCCGAACCTGGTTTGGGGGAAGTCTCTGCGATCCCGCGCAGGGAGTGCATCGTCAGTGCTTTTTTCCCGGTCGTTTCGCAGATGCCGTCTTCTGTCTGGATCCCCGCTCCCCAACCGACCGGTGCTCCTGTTGCCGGATCGACCTGAAGGAGCGGCTCTCCTGGACAGACGGCCGCGCATTTTCCGCATCCGACGCACAGATCGGCATCCACGGACGGGATCTTTGCGTACGCATCCTCTGACCAAACCTCTTCCAGCGCACCGTAGGGGCACGCCTGGAGGCAGATCGAGCATTCCATCTGAAAGAAACGGCGGCACAGATCATACTGGAACCGGCATTCCGCGATCTGAAGCGTGCTTTTCTTCTCAAGCGGAACCCGCAAAAGCGCACCGGTCGGGCAGACCTCCGTACACCGCACACAGTTTTCCTCGCAGAAATGCTCGGATCCAAAATTTAGCGTGGGAGTACCATAGATCTGTGGTTTCGCCAGATCGCTGACCGTTTCAATGAGATGGGTGGGACAGACGCCGGCGCATTTTCCGCAGCGGGTACAGCTGATCAGAAAATCGCGCT
>CAZRGJ010000088.1:0-9292 GCA_964599445.1 uncultured Planctomycetaceae bacterium
CAGATACCATGTCTTTTTTCAACCACCCCCGGTACGCAGTTGCCGGATGAACCTTATTTTTTATCCTCATTCAGGGAGAATCTCATGAATCGACGTGAAATCCTGAAAGCCTCGCTTGCAGTTGCGGCCGGAGCCGCCGGAGCGGGCGTGAGCCGTTCTGTTTCCTTCGCAGAGACCGTGAAGTCTGTGCCGGCCACAGTTCCTGCCGCCCAGACACCGGCCATCACGACGGACACATTTGAGCCAAACGGACGCTGGACTATCGAAAAAGCGAATGCCTGGTACGCCAAACAGCCGTGGCCTCTGGGGTGCAATTACGTGCCGACGTATGCCGTGAATCAGCTCGAAATATGGCAGAAATCGACCTTCAACCCGAAGATCATCGATGAGGAACTCGCGCTGATGGCCAAAACGGGCATGAATACCGTGCGCGTCTTCGTCCATGACCTTCTCTGGAAAGAAGAAAAGACCGATTTTTACGCGAACATCAACACGTTTTTCGACCTTTGCGAAAAACACGCGATCCGCGTTGGCTTCAACTTCTTCACCAACGGCGGAAAAGAACCGAGTGTCCGCGGTCCCCAGCCGCTTTCGCCGCCGAAAGTCCACAATGGGGAGTGGCGTCAGACTCCAGGTAAGGAGCGCATCATGCACAAACCGGAGAACTGGGGCTGGATGGAAGACTACATCTCGGAAACGATGGAGTATTTCCGCAACGATCCGCGCATCCTTTTCTGGGATCTTTTCAACGAACCGTACAATAGCGGGGACCGGCACCACACGCTCGGTTTCCTGCGTCTTCTCTGGACGTGGGCGCGCAGGATCGAAACGCCGATCCCGCTCACCTCTGCGATCCAGGGAATGCACCTGACTCCCATCGCGGTCTTCCTCGCCGAGAATTCGGACATTTTGAGCTTCCACTGCTATTCCGACGACAAAGTCATCGAAAAGTTCGTCAAACTGCTTTCGGGCTTCCATCGTCCGATCATCTGCACGGAATGGCTCGCGAGAACCAGAAACAGCAAAGTGTTCAACATTCTCCCGATTTTCAAAAAGTACCGCGTCGGCGCCCTTCACTGGGGTCTGATCCCGGGGAAACTCCAGACGCAGTACCCGTGGGGCTGGGACGAGACCAAAGGCGAACCGGAAGTCTGGTTCCACGACCTCTACCATGAGGACCACACGCCGTACGATCCGAAAGAGATCGAGCTTTTCCGCAAACTGAGCGAGCGGAAAGACTGAGTCGGCGGGGATGGACTTCCGTTTATTTTCCGAGACTGATCTGATTTTTCAATTTCCGATTTATGCCAAGTTTTTTTATTGAAACCGTCGGATGCCAGATGAACGTTCTGGACTCCGAACTCATCATCGCGACGCTTTTACGCGAGGGCTTCACTCAGGCGGAGTCCATGAAGAAAGCGGACGTCATCCTTTTCAATACGTGCAGCATCCGCCAGCACGCCGAGGACAAGATCTACAGTGCGCTGGGGCGTCTCCGTCTTTCGAAAGAAGCGCATCCGGAAAAGATCATCGGCGTGATGGGCTGCATGGCGCAGAAGGACAATGCGCAGATCTTCAAGCGTGCGCCTTACGTCGACCTGGTCGTCGGGCCAGGCCAGATCGCGCGAATCCCGGAACTCCTCGCAAAGATCCGGGCAGGGGAGGGGCCGCAGATGGAATTGAGTCTTGAACGGCGCGGCCGCGGAAGGCACGAAGTCGAAGACAGTTTCGATTTCTACGATCCGATGCGGGAAGCGACGGCACGGCAGAATCCGTTCATGGCGTACGTCCGGATCATGTTTGGGTGCGACCAGTTCTGCACGTACTGCATCGTTCCGTACGTTCGCGGTCCGGAGCAGAGCAGACCGGTGGATGAGATCCTTGCGGAAGTGCGTCAGCTCGTGGATCAGGGATGCCGGGAGGTCACGCTCATCGGACAGACGGTGAGCAAATACCATGATCAGCCGTCCGGAACGCGCCTTTCCGGGCTTCTGGAACAGTGCGAGCGTATCGCGGAAACGACGCCGCTGGAGCGGATCCGGTTCGTCACGAGCCATCCGAACAGCATGACACCGGATCTGTTTGAAGCGGTCCGCGACCTTCCGCACGTCATGCCGTACTTCCACGTTCCGGCACAGAGCGGGTCCAATTCGCAGCTGAAGCGGATGAATCGCGGCTACACGGTGGAAAAATACCGCGATGTTTGCCGTCAGATCCTCGAAACGGTCCCCGGCGCAGCGATCACGAGCGATTTTATCGTCGGATTCTGCGGCGAAACGGAAGAAGATTTCCAGCAGACGGTCGAGCTGGTGAAGGACATCCGGTTCAAGAACAGTTTCATCTTCAAATTTAGCCCGCGTGAGGGGACGAAGGCGTACGAGCTTTGGGAAGATGACGTTCCAGAGGAAGTAAAACGCCGCCGAAACAATGAGCTTCTGGCCGTCCAGAATCAGATCAGTACGGAAGAAAGCGCGAAATTCGTCGGTCAGGAGGTCGAGATCTTGGTCGAAGGAACGAGCAAGAGCGCGATGAAACTCCCGGTCCTCGACGGAGCTGCGGAGTTCCTGGAATCGGTTTCCGACGCGGATTCCATCATTCAGCTCACCGGCCGAACTCCGTGCGACCGCATCGTCGTCTTCGACGGTCCGCGCTCCCTCATCGGCAATCTTCAGAAAGTCCGGATCACCGGCTCCAGCCCATTCACGCTTTTCGGAGAGATCTGAACCGCTTTCATTCCCCAACTTCTGACAAACGGCATCGACAGCCCGCGAAAAACTGCCTGATGCCGTTTTTTATTTGGATTCCTTCCCTCCGGAAATCGCGAACAGGTCCGCCTCAAAATCCTCCCCAAGGTAATTTTCTACCGTGAGGAAACCATAAAAGAGCCTCGACGCCTCCGGAACGGAAGTTTTTCAACACGAGATCCCCAGAAAAACGCGGATCTCTCGCCGGGATCTTAAGATTCCTTAAATTCAAAGATCCATTTCGAATCGTTCCGCATCTTTTGCGAATTTCATGTATTTCGCACCCGTGTACGCTCATTTCCGAAATCCAAGCTGTTCGAGTGCCAGTCCGATCAGTCGATCGGTATGGTCGGCCATGAAAAGGGGAATGTTCAGGACATCGCCGTCCAATTTCAGATTGTTCAGTGAAAAACGAAGGCGGAGTTTCACCCGGTCCGGAAACAGTTCCCTGAATTTTCGGAGGCTTCTGCCCGCGATGTTGGCCTCAGATTTAACTTCCACGGGGAAAATGTCGTTCTCGCGCTGAATGAGGAAATCGACCTCGTACGGAGGATTGGTCTGCGTCCAGTATCGAGGAACGACTTCAAACTGCGGAAGAAGGGTCTGAAGCACGAAATTCTCGGTCAGTGCCCCCTTGAACTCGGTAAACAGACGGTTCCCCTCTTCGAATGCCGAGGGAGCCAACTGTGCCAGACGGCGGAGAAGCCCCACGTCCCCCAGGTAGATCTTGAACGCGGACAGGTCATCGTACGCCGCAATCGGCAGACCAGGCACCGTACTTCGGTAGATCTTATGCACCAGCCGGGCGTTCACCAGCCATTGAAGCGCATCTTCGTATTCTCTGGCTCTCGCGCTTTCTTTCACGACCCGGTAGATGAATTTTCTGTTTTCCTTGGCCAACTGGGAAGGAATGGATTTCCAGATCATGGAGATCTTCGGGAACTCACTGACGTTCGGGTGCTTGGCGAAATCGCGCTCGTACGCACTGAGAATATCGGCCAAAACGCTCTGCATCACAGGAATATCCCGCTCTTCTGTCCACATCCGCACCGATTCCGGCATACCTCCGGTCACGTAGAACATTTTGAGCTTCTCGTAAAGCGGATTGAAAAATGCGTCGGGGATCGGTTCGAGCGTCTCCACACTTTCCAGATACTGAACCAGATTTTCGTCGCCGTTCGCAAGCAGGAACTCTGAAAAAGTCATGGGATCGACCTGCATGAAACTGACTTTTCCAACCGGAAAAGAAGACGGTTTTACCAATGCGATCCCAAGGAGAGACCCGGCACAGGCAATGTGATACTGCGGCGCGTTCTCGCAGAAATACTTCATGGCGTTGATGACGTTCGGGCAATCCTGCACCTCATCAAAAACGATCAGCGTTTTTTCCGGCACGATCTTCTGCCCGCCGGCCAGCATGAGATTCTGCAAAATTCGGTCCACATTTCTGGTCGTCTCGAAAAACTGGCGGTACTCTCCGTTTTCATCGAAGTTAAAGTATGCCGTATTCTCGTAGCTGCGCCTGCCAAACTCTTTCAGCAGCCACGTCTTGCCAACTTGACGTGCCCCTTTCAAAATCAGCGGCTTGCGATAGGGCGAACTCTTCCAGTCCAGCAGTTTTTTCAAAAGGAAACGTTCCATGAAAACTCTCTTTCTCTCTTTTTTTTTTGATCCATTTCGACACAGGATCCTGCTTTCATTATACACCGCGCCAGAGAAAATGCAAGCCTGGATCACATTTTTCTGTATAATTTCGTGATTCCATTCATACTTTTATGCAGAATTTTGTGAACAGCATCACACTTTTATGCATAATTATGTGATTTCCATCACATTTTTATGGGAAAAACACAAAATCACTGCCAAAGATTTTCATGAAGAAACGAAAGGGAATGAGGAGGACGGAAAAGCACAGAAGAGAGGAAAAGAGGATGGAAAGGGGGGGCGGAAAATGAAAAACTCCCGCACATTCTGCACCATATGCGGGAGCTTTTTTCTGAATTCCGGAAACAGAACGTCAGCGTTTCATCAGGAATTTGATGAGACGTTTAACGTTCGTGAAGTTCGGGATGATGCAGTCCGCACCAGCATTGACCAACATGTCGCGTTTTCGTTCACTCACCTGATTCATGACCTGCGGATCGCACGCAATGCCGACGACGTAGGCTCCGGCTTTTTTCGCTTCTTCGACTTCCTCTTTTCTCGTACAGAAGACGATGAAATCGTCCTCCGACTCCTCGCAGTCGTTCACCTCTTCTTCAGAGACGGCCGTCACGAATTCATCGAAGCCGGGGATCTTCCGGACGTCCTTTTCGCTGAAGAAATAGAGTGCCTGGGACTGTGCGGGGGTCGGATACTCAAAGATCTCAATGTCCCACGTCGTGCGGAGCATCTCCTTCAGCGTACAGACGAGCGAGTGGAAGTAAACAACGTGCAGATCTTCCAGCTGTTCCATCGACCAGGTCGGCGCAAGGAGGCAGAAATCGCACCAGTTCGCCATCAGTCCGCCGTCGCGCCCGCCAAAACCGACGACCGTGATCCCCATTTTGCGGGCCTGAATGCACGCTTTCACGATATTCGGCGAGTTTCCGCTCCCACTGTACACAATGAGGACGTCACCGGGATTTCCCAGCGTTTTGAGCAGGATCTCGTAGACGTCTTCGTAGCAGAAATCATTCGCCAGGCACGTCACGAGCACATTCGAGTCGTTCAGGCAGGCAGTCCGAAAACCTTCCCGATGTCCCAGCCGGCAGCCTTTCGTCAGATCATTGATGATGTGGCTTGCCGTAGAGGCACTCCCGCCGTTTCCGGCAGTGAAGATCATGTTCCCGTTTTCTTTCGCGGCAAGAAGGACTTCCGCGATCTTTTTCAGCATCTCGAAGTCGGTCTTCATCAGCGCATCGCAGATCTCCTGCGCGTAAGTTTTCGGGTCACTCGAAGCACAAAAGCAGCCGCAGCTGCCGGATTTGGATTTGGCCATGGCGGATGTCCTTGGGAAAAAGGAGAATGTGGAAATAGGGAAAGGGGAAAGGGAAAAGGTTCAGAAATGCATCCGGATACGAATTTCACGGAAGGGACGAAAAAATACAAAATGGAATTTTGAAAATTTTCAAATCACTCCGTGAAATTCAGCGTTTTTAGTGCATTCCGCGACAGAGATCACGCTGCACGCGGAACGCACTGACCGAATGGACCTTCCTTCTACTTTTTCTCCTGATTGGAGGTGGTGACCTGGAGGTACGGCCGGGTCAGGTACTTTTTCGCGACGGCGAGAACGTCTTCCATCGTGATGCACTCCACGCGAGCATCATACGATTTCTCATAGTCAACGCCAAATCCGTAAAGTTCGTTCAGTCCCTGCACGGACGCCTGCTCGCCGATCGTCGTGTCGCTCTGCGCGTTCAGAGCCATGAGCTTCTGCTTCGCAGTTTCCAGCTCTTCCTGCGTGATCTGGCCGGCGACGGCTTTTTCGATATTTTTCAGCAGACGGGCGACGACTTCATCCACACCATCCGGAGAGGTCTGCGCAATGAAGATCATGTAGCCGGGAGCAATGCCGGTCCGGGAAACGCAATGGACGGCGTAGACCAGCCCTTCACCGCGCAGTTCCGCATGAAGCCATCCGCCCGGGTAGCCGTAGCCGCCGACGACAGCATTGAGCAAACGCAGTGCCATGATCTCCTTTTCGTCGCGGATCGACGGGATCGCGTACGAAATGAGGACGATGCCGGTATCTTTTCCGGTCACTTTGTGGATCGCGCGGGTCTCGGTCAGTTCGTTGGCCCGGTCAAAATCCATCGTGCGGTGAGCGGGATTTTTCGGCATCGCGCCGAAGTATTTCTTCGCAAGTGCCGCGGCTTCCGCTTCCTCAACGTCGCCGTAAATCGTGAGGATGGAGTTTTCCGGATCCAGGACCGCTTCACGGAAGAACGTGCGGAGCGATTCGGGCGTCATGGCGGAAATGCTCTCTTCCGTACCTCCGCTGACGATATGGAACGGCGTCGTTTTGGGAAGAGCTTCCGCCCAGACTTCAAAAGCCTCCGCACGCGGATTTTCCGCACGGCGGACGATGGCTCCGAGAAGGAGCGTCTTGACCTGCTCGAATTTATCCTGCGGGAAAACGGCATTCTGCCAGCAGTCGGCGAAGATCTCAAGTGCCTTCGGGAAATCTTCCTTCAGAATCGTCGCGCCGCCGCCGATCGTGTATCTGCCTGCCGTGAAGGCGATCGTGCCGCCGACGGAGTCAAACCAGTCCATGATCTCTTCCGCACTGCGCGTTTTCGTTCCTTTGTCGAGCATCGCAGCCGCAAAACCGGCGCGTCCCGCAGTCTGGGCCGTGTCGCTCAGGTCGCCGCCGAGGGAGTAGATCTTCAGATCGACCATCGGAAGGTGCGTGTCCCGCTTGACCAAAACGCGCAGTCCGTTTTCCAGCGTGAACTGCCGGACGTCATTCTGGGCAGCATCGGTCTCTTTTTTCGTCTTCTTTTCCGCATCCAGCGTTCCGAGCGGCACGATCCGGACCGTCGAGAGAACTTCCGGACGGAAGTATTTCTGGGCGACGGCCATGATCTGTTCTGCCGTGACTTTCTGGAGTCCCGCGACGTAAACTTCATCGAACATCGGCGAGCCGGTCGACATGTAGCTCTGCGCGAGCGATTCCGCCTGTGCCTGAACGGTCTGCTGACCGAAAATCAGTTCCGAGGCCTTCTGCTTCTTCGCTTTAGCCAGTTCCGCTTCCGTGACGGGTTCGGTCTTCAGGCGGCAGAGATGCTCCAGCGCGGCTTTGACGGCTTCCGCTTCATTTTTCGGCTCGAGATTCATCCGCACGGAGAAGTACCCGCTCGCGTAGGTCGGCGTGTAGCTCGAGGTCCCCACCGCGTAAACGAGACTTCGGCCGTAGACCATGTCGCGGACCATGCGGGAACTTTCGCCTTCACTGAGAATGTAGGAGAGAAGATCCAGCGCGTAAAGGTCTTCATGGTAGAGATCGACCGTCGGAAACGCAAGCCGAATGTCCGTGGAGGAACCATCCATTTCGCGGACGGCCTCACGCGGAGCGATCTGGCGGGGCTCCGGCTTCAGGAAGACATTGGAGTCGATCCCGCGCGGAGTACCGGCGAATTCCTGCGCGACCTGGGCAAGAATTTTGTCCGTCTCGACGTCGCCGACCACGACGAAGATCATGTTGTTCGGAATGTAGCGTTTGCGGTAGAAATCAATGATCTGTTCCCGCGTCACCTGCTTCAGGACTTCCAGATACCCAATGATGGGGAGATGACCGGGACTTTCCTGGTACATGGTCTCCTGGATCATTTTCCACATGACGCGGCTGCGGTTTTCCTCGCCGTCGGCAAGTTCCTGCTGAATGACTTCCAGCTCGCGGTCAAACTCTTCCTGCACGAAAGCCGCGTGCTGCATCTGGTCTGCGATCAGCTCGACGCAGGTCTCAACATTGCGCACGGGGCAGTCGATGAAGTAGGACGTCACGTCGAGGGAAGTATACGCATTCGTCACGCCGCCAAACGTGTCGATCATCTGACGGATCTCTTTTTCCGAACGTTTCGTCGTGGAACCACCCGCAACGACGTGTTCCAGAACGTGACTCAAACCCGCGCCAAGGTAGATCGATTCATTAATGCTTCCGGTATTTTTGACCGAGCAGCGTACCGTCGCGACCGGGGCCGTGTGGTTTTCCTGCACGATGACGGTCAGTCCGTTTTCCAGTTTCGCGACCGTAATGTCGTTCGGGTAGCTCAGCCGAGAAAGGATCTTCTGCGGCGGAAGTTTCGTTTCCTGCGTTTTGGCCGTTTCCGTCGAAGCTGGCGTAGAATTCATGGTCCCTTCTTTCTCTTCCGCAAAAAGGGGCGGAGTCAGTATGAAACAAAGCAGCGCAAAAGCAGCAAACGCGCAAATTTGAAAAGCGGAAAGTGTTTTCGCTGCGGTCCATTGGTTTTTCTGTGTTTTTTCCGGCATCGTCATTCCTTTCAATGCAAGACCAGGTTTTATGAGGTTGAAGGGGTCCTGGTGCGGCGCGGCATCATTCCTTTTTTTCCTAAAACGCCCAAATTTTCAGGACCCATGTGCGTTTCATTATAGCGCAAATGAAATTTTTGTCAATCTTTTCCCGCGATTTCAGGAATTTTTTGAAGACTTTTTCCAAAATTTCTTTCGCAGACCGGATCCAGACACAGATTTCTCTAAAAAGCCCCCTCAAATACAAAAAATCACGAAACGGCCTCTTTTTGTTTCGAGTCGTTCCGTGATTTTGGCGTTTTTCCCATACTTTCTGCACTTTCTGTACATTCCGCGGCTTTTTCGCGTTTCGAGTCCGGAGAAATCAACGCGGTGCCGGGAGGATGAAATTCTCCGGAAACTGATTCCCGCTCCCGCGGATGGAAATTTCATTTTCGGTCCGTTTCTGGACAAGCGGCGCACGGGAACCGGAACCGGCGTCGGAGAATCGGTTTTTCTGAAGGACGAGGCCATTTCCGTCACTCAGGTCGATCACCGGGGAGGAAAACGGCGTTTCGATGTAGTTTTTCCGCAGC
>CAZRGJ010000089.1:0-2721 GCA_964599445.1 uncultured Planctomycetaceae bacterium
AATTTCAGAGTCAGGAGAATTTCAGAGTCAGGAGAATTTCAGAGTCAGGAGAATTTCAGAGTCAGGAGAATTGGGGACCTGATTTTTAATTTTTTTGCTGGAAAATCTTCTTTTTTAAAAATTTTTCTCTTTTTTTGTTGACAAATGGAGAATTTGGAATAAAATTAAAGATAGATTAGCAGATGGTTTATTTGTCTGCTTCTTTGGCAGGATCACAAATGGTTCGTCAGAAAATGAAATAGAAACGGAAAGACTTTTTCCATTTGAGTCAAAAACAAAGTAAGTAAGATTTTTTGCACATAGACCGCGTAAGGCTGCGGATTTGATCAGGAGTTCCACATGCAGCAGACAGACCATTGGGAGTCTCAGTTTGCGGGATCAGATTTGAAAGAAAACTGCGAATTGAGATCCTTGAAGTTCTTTCTTGCCAAGCGCAGCCGTGCGCAGCTTGAACGCTGTTCGGAGCGGATCGTGGACGTGATCCGGGAACGCGATGTTCCGTTGGATGTGCACCGCCGGATGACGATATATCTGGATCGTCTCAAAGGCGTCTCCTGGCTGACTTTTTTTAATGCGCATCTTGCCAAGGCGATCTATGTTGGCGAGACGGAAGACATGGAGGAGAGGGTCCGTCTCATTGAGGAGTTTCTGGATCTTGCTGAAACTACTCAGCTGGATCAGCAGCGTGCCTGTATGGAAGTGATCTGCCGGCTGCTCCTCAACTGCATCACGATGGATCTTCCTCCCCGGGTAAAGAACCGGTTTCCGTTTGCGTTTTTGGTCTTGATGGCGCATCCGGATGGTTCCGCAACGATCCGGGAACTCTGTGCCGGCGGGCTTTTCAATCTTTTTTTCCAGTTGGAATCTCTTGAAGAAGAAAGGATTTTTCTGGAACGTTTCATTGATGTGTCGCGGGTCTTCATGCATGAGGAGCGGGTGGTGAATCTGCTTCTCAAAACGCTGGTGAACTATTCCTACAAAATCCGCGAAACGGAAGAGAAACGCCGTCTTCTTGCCGTCATGCACGAATTTACCGTCATTCCGTCAACGGGGGACGAAAATCAGCTCGTTTACGCAAAAGGACTCTCCAACTACATCATGTTTCTTGATGCGGAAAAGATGGACGAGAAACTGCGCAAACTGGAAGAACTTCGCCGAATGATCCAGGGGGAACGGTTCTGGAATTACGCCGAGACGTACGTCAATACGCTGTTCAAAACGGCGATCGATACGGAAGATCTTGAGATCAAAAGAACTTTTTTCCGCGGATACCAGAGCATTTTGAGTATTCGAAATGATGGTCCTGCGGCTTTTCGGGAAGCTGCGGCGCAGTTTCTTTTCAATCATTTCGTGGATGTGCAGGAGATCCAGGAAAAACGCTCCGTCATGGAAGAGATGCATTTCCTCTGGAAGATGGACGGAAACGACGAGAATGTCGCGCGCGAGATGGCCCGGCTTCTGGTGAATCTGATCATTGACGACCCGGATGAGGCGGAAAAACGGAAACATTTCGCCCTCATGGAGAAGATCGCCGCAGATTTCCCGGAAAATCCCGAGATCCTGCTGGAGTATGCCAAGGCTCTCGTGAATTTTTCGATCTGCGATTCACCGGCCAATGAAAAGCTGGAATTCCTGAAAAAACTGTTTGTGCTTCGGGAAAAAATGATGTCGGGATCCATCCGAAAGCCGCAGTCGGAGACGATGACCGATTTTCTGTGCATTTACGCGCAGGGGATCCTGATTTTTGTCTCTCTGGTGAAGGACGAGACGCAGCGTCTGGAGTACGTGCAGCAATTGCCTCCGTTCGCAAAATTCAGAGAAAGCCTTTTTGCTGACGTATTTCGGTCCGTCCTCAGGGATCTTCTCCGTACGGAACTGGAATGCCCGGTCCGCAGGATCCTGGAAGAGTATATGCAGGAGGCTGAACGCTGACGCAAACGGACTGCCGAATGGGAAACGGCGGGATGTTCAGGAGAATGGAAGTCGAGTATGGCGCAGGGAGTACCAAAGAATGAAAGAGTCCAATGCGGAAAAAGATCCTTCCGGAGATGGATTTTTAAATTTCGGACTGGAAGCAGGTTCGCTGTTTTCGGAGTCTTTGGGAGAAATTGTGTCTCTGCCGTCAGAGTTTCTGGACGAGATCCGCTCTTTGCTGAATATGCCGGTAGATTCTTTGACGGATCCCGTTCCGGTTTTGGTTCAGGCTTTTGTTCGGTTTACGGAAACCTGGATTGATTTGGCGGAACGGAGAAGCCGAATGGCGCATCTTCAAAAACTGGCGGTCGCGGAGGATGCTCCGTCTGTTTTTCGTGAGGCTTTTTTTCGTTTCTTTTTTCAGCGGATCCAGAATGAATTTCAGGAAAGCGAAAAAGCATGGCTTGGAGAGTTTCTGATCGCCGTCCCGTTTCTGATTTCTTTTTCCGGAGAGCTTCAGGAGCTTTTGGCAGACCGGCTTCTCCATTTTCTTCAGACGTCCGCAAAGCCGACGGTTCGGAGACAGGCACTTGAGGCACTTCTGCATCTGGCGGAAACGTCTCCCCTTTCCCGGGCCGTCAGTCGGGACTGTGCCCAAGCTCTTCAGGTGCAGCTGAAATTGTGTCGGACGCCAGAGGAAAGAGCGAGCCTTCTGTCGAAATTGGCGGCGTTTTGCGAAGCGTTTCCGCATGATCTGGAACTGCGGCATATTCGCGCACAGGCGGCCGTTTATCTGCTGGAATGCAG
>CAZRGJ010000089.1:2731-3123 GCA_964599445.1 uncultured Planctomycetaceae bacterium
AAAGAAACCCTCACGCAGCTGGACGTTTTGCGCCGTCTGGCTGGACAGCCTGCTTCCGAACGATCCGGAACGTGCGTTTCCGGTACGGAAAAGATCCGCCGGCTTCTTGCCCAGGGGATCTTTCTGATGCTTCGGCATCCTCAAAGAGTCAGCGAAAGAGACTTTTTTTTGTTGGAGCTGAAGCATCTGGCGGAAAGCGAGCCGGAGGATCGGCAAATTTCGGAGTTCTACGTGCGCGGGGTGGCTTCCGTACTGCAAAGTGTTCGTGAGCCGGAGGAGCGGAACGCCTGGTTTCAGGCACTGGAAAAGTTTACGGACCAGGAGGGACTGACTCCGGGAATGAAGACGGGTATCCTGGAAGGCGGGACTTGCTGGCTTCTTGCCCGGCTTTT
>CAZRGJ010000089.1:3133-9275 GCA_964599445.1 uncultured Planctomycetaceae bacterium
ACGGCAGACTGCCGACGGATCCAGGGACTTTTGCGCCGGCTGTGGAGCGAAAAGGAACAGAACGCCGCATTTCGCTATTTTTTTGCGTGTGCACTTTTACTGTCCATGAGCGGAGAGTCTTCTGCGGAAAAACGAAAGAGCTGGGCCTCCCAACTCGCGGAATGCCGTTCCGTTCGGCTTACGGCACTGGATGAACTCTACCGGACGTGCCGCAGCTGGTTTCTTGCGAATGAATGGGATGAAGAGGTCAGAAAATCGATCCTCTCTGCGCTGCGGTGAACTCACGGAAAGGCCGGAGCGTTCCTCCGTTTTTCTGAAATTTGCATTTTCCGGAGCTGTTTGGGTCAGTCCCGCATTTTCGGCGTACTGTGTTTCTGTTTTTGGCGGGACGTTTTCTTCGGCGGGACAAATTCCACGATCGGACGGAATCCCGCTTTCGAAACGTTCCTCTGAGAGTCACGGGCAGCTGCACGACAGCGGGCTTCTCCCGTTTCAAAACTTCCGCCTCTCAAGACGCGAAATCGTCCCCGAGCTGATCCGGAAGGGTCTTTTTCCGGTGCGTTCGCATAGAAACTTTCCTCGTACCAGTCGCGGCACCACTCCGCCGCATTCCCGTGCATATCGTAGAGAAACCAGAGATTTCCCTTTTTCTTTTTCGCAGGATGAAGTTTTGCTTTGGAGTTTCCCGAATGCCAGCCGGTCTGGTTCAGATCTCCGCAGAAGGGACGCCCGCTTCCTGCCCGGCACGCATACTCCCACTGCGCTTCCGTCGGGAACTGGGCGCGATACCCGGTTTTTCTGCCGAAAAGTTCACAGAAACGCGCCGCTTCATCCCACGTGAGGTCTGCCTTGGGGAGCCGTTTTTCCTTTTCATCCGGCAGAGATTCCTCCATGACGGCGGCCCATAATTCGCGCGTGACTTCCGTTTCGAGGATCCAGAATCCCCGGGTCAGGACGACTCGATGAAGCCTTTCCTCCTCTTTTCGCCCCTTTTCATTTTCTGGTGAACCCATCCGGAATGTGCCGCGCGGGCACCATCGAAAAACGCACTCGACTCCGTTGACGTTCAGGACCCATTTTTGGCCGGCGAACTCACCCTGCCGGATTTCCTTAACGGTGAAATCTCCATCCCGGCTGAAACCATTCTGGAAAAAATGCACCATGCCGTTCAGACTTCCGCACCAGCTCCAGAACCAAAGACCTCCCGCAAGCAGCAGGCCGCAGAAACACCAGATCAGAAAAGAATCTCCCGAGCGTTTCCAAAAGTATTTCAGACCGCTCGGAGCCTGAGATTTTGGGGATCTTCCGGCTTTTTCGACGATTTCACCGGCCATTTTTTCAAAGGAGCGGAAACGTGGATCTTTTTCTTTCATTCGGAGTCTCTTCATCAAGGGAAGTTGAGGCCAAAACAGTCTTAAACAAAAAAACGGCTAGACTAAAACCGCCAAACAAAAAACCGCACGGTTTCAGAAATGCCGTGCGGTTTCGGATCCTTCATTTATTTCCGATCAAAAAGCTCTTTTTCGACCGGCACGATGTCCGTATTGTCGATGATCCGGGCATCGAATCCCCACATTTTTCCGAACGCCTCGTCGGTGCAGCGAACACGTTTCTCGAAGAGAGACGCCCCCGTGCCGCGGACGTAGAACGGAACCGGTGCATTCGTGTGGCTCCGCGAGAAGTAGCCGATTTCCGGAATGATTCCTTTTCCTTTTCCGATCGGCGTTTGGAAGAGCGACCCTTCCTTATCCGCGTCCGGTCCCCACAGAGAGCCGGTCTCGTGGTCTGCCGTGAGGATGAGCGTCGTTTCTTCCCAAGAGGAATTCTTCTCGACCCATGCGCAGATCGCATCGACCGCATCGTAGAATTCGTTCATCTCGTCGATGATTTTTTTGGGGTCTGTATTGCTATGCGCCAGCCAGTCCACGGAACCGGATTCGATGAGCAGATAGAATCCCTTCTCGTTCTGGTTCAGGACATTCAGACCGGCGAGACTGCATTCGGTGAGCGTCGGGACCGTTTCATTCCGTTCCGGTTTCGTGCGGGAAGACTGGAATGTGCTGGTGACTTTCGGAAGGCCCATGAGTTTTTTCGGCGGAGCGGTTTCTCCGCTGGCGATCTTCTGGAAATCTTCGCGGTCTTCAATGAGTTTCCAGCCATAGTAGAGTTCCTCGGTCCAGATCTCGCCCCATGCGTGTTTGGACGGACCGTACTCGATGTACTTCGGTTTTTCGCGGCGTTCCGCGTTTTCCGTGTACCAGGGGTGGCAGGCTCCCATGATGACTGACAGAACTTCCGGTCCCTTGACCATTTCGCGCCAGAGATCCGCTCCGGAACCGCGCTTCATGTTGTGTCCGGCCACTCCTGCGGGAGTCGCGTGGGACGGCATGACCGTCGTGATGGCGCCGGCGGCGAAACCTTTTTTGGTGACGTATTCCGCGATCGTTTCGAGCGGCTGGTCATTTTTGTCGTAGTTGATCCGCCCGTTTTTCGTCTTGACTCCCGTATTGATCGCCGTCGTTGCGGCTGCCGAGTCCGTCGGATTTTCCTGATGCTTTTTGAAAGACGCCCAGTGCGTCGCCGGATCATAGGATCCGTCTTCACTGTAGCTCGTGATCTGCTGCACTTCGCCGTCCACGACCTTCGTGTTCTGAACGACGCCGCTGAGACTGTACGTCGTGCATCCGAATTCGCTCCAGCCGTTGCCCGGCTTCATGAACGGAAGTCCGCGGTCTTCACCGGTCCGGTACTGGGAAGAAATACGGTACGCACCATATCCGCCGCCGTCCACGACCATGACGATGACGTTCGTCTTGGCGAAAACGAAAGAGGTGCAGAAAACCAAGATGAGGACCATCCCCATCAGGAAACGTCCTGAAATTCTGGTCAAACGGGACATTTTATCTGAATCCTTTTTGTTTCAGAGCTGCACGCACAAATTGAGGGGTTGGGGAGATGAAGATTTTCCTGCGTGCGTAGAGAAAATCTTTTGCATATTCACCAATTTACCACAGAATGCAAAAAAGTCAAGGGCGGGCTGTTTTCTTTGAAAAATTTTCGACAAAATTTCAGTATTCGTTAAGAATTGATTTCAAAATCCCGCGTGCTTTTTTCAGGTTTGGAGCCATTCGCATTTTTCGATTTTTCAGCTTCTCAGTTTTGTGCAAAAAAATCCATTTCCATTCTGTTTTCCATTCAGAGGCTTCTGATGTCTTTACGTACTTTCCGTGCCTCACAGTCAAGATCGTTTGCGGTGAAAAGGCAGCGTACAGACGCCGCCTTCCCCCGATTTCAGAATGATCTGGAATTCCGTTTCGGTCCTGGGCTTTACTTTTTTGTCGACTCCGGTTTTCGTCTCAGCCGCGGTTCTTCTGGATCTCCGTCAGTTCGCAGATTCCTTTTTTGGCGAGAGCCAGTAGTGCGGCGAGCTGATTTTCGTCGAAAGTCGCTTCTTCGCCCGTTCCCTGAATTTCGATGAATCGTCCGCCAGCGGTCATGACGACATTCATGTCGACTTCCGCGGCCGCATCTTCCAGATAGCAGAGGTCCAGACGCGGTTCACCATCCACGAGGCCGACGCTCACCGCCGCGGTATAGTCGCGTACCGGAAAGTCAGGATCTCCCGGCTCCATGTTCTGAAATTCCTCAATAGAGTGGAGCGCATCAAGCAGCGCGATCATCGCTCCGGTAATGGAAAGCGTTCTCGTGCCCCCGTCCGCCTGAAGTACGTCGCAGTCGATCGTGACGGCGCGCGGACCGAGTTTTTCCAGGTCAACGACGGCGCGCAGGCTGCGTCCGATCAGACGCTGGATCTCCGAAGAGCGTCCGTCGATCTTTCCGCCGCGTTCCCGGCTTTTTCGCGGTGAAGTACTGCCCGGCATCATGGAATATTCTGCCGTGACCCAGCCCCGGTTTTCTTCCGGATCCATCCACGCGGGGAGTTTGGAAGAGACGGAAGCCGTGCAGAGGACCATCGTTTCGCCGGCACGGATCAGGACACTGCCGGGAGTTTTGTTCGTGAAGTGCCTCAAAACACTAATGGGGCGAAGTTCATTGGTTTTTCTTTCGTCGGGCCGCATGAGATCTCCTTTCTGAAATTGCGCAAACGGAACAGGGTTAGGAACGTTGGAAAATGGAGGATATTTCGTGAGTGTTTTGCAAAATTCTCCCAAATTCTTCGTGTTTTGACGAATTTTCTCAAATTCACTATTTACTTTTTCGGATTTTTTTGGTAGTTTATTTTCTCAGAGTTTCCTGAAACCCGGATTTTACCCGGAAAAACCGATTTCCCTATACTCAATCGCCATGGCTGATCCATTCCGTTTTTTGTTTCGAAAATTCCGAGCTGCGCAAAGCCTTCCTTTCGCGGGCGGTTTGTGCGGCGTACTTTGTGCTTTTTTTGTATTGTGCGGCTGCTTCGTTTTTTCGGCGTCGGCATCCGCTGAAGTTCCGACGGCCGTTTCTTCCGGTCTTCCTGCGGAGGAGGGGGAAGCTGCGGTGAGCAGCGGGGAGTTCCGCGTCAACTACAAAATCATGAATGAGGACGGTTCGGAGATCATTTCGTCGGGAAAGACGCTCTTTGCCGATGGAAACGCCTACGATTTTGTGGATCATTCGGATGAGATCATCATCTTCAACATGCGGTCAAAAAAAATCTGTGTGCTGGACATCAAGGCACGGAAAAAATGGGAGACGACTCCGGAAGAAGTACATAAATACGCGACCCGCATCTGCCGTTGGGGAATGGGACACGAAAACGAAGAGATCCGGAAGTTCTTTTTGCCGGAATTCAAGGTGAGCTACGATGATGCGAAGCAGGAATACTCTTTCGTTTCGGAGAGTTTCTCGTACGTCGTGTCTGCATCCAAGGCCCCAAAGCCTGAAATGCTGGAGCTTTACCGGCGTTTTGCGCGTCTTTCGTGCCAGACGAACATGACGCTCTCGCCGGGATCGCGGACGCTCTATGCACGTTCTCAGGTAAACGACACGGTCTTCAATGCGAATGCAATCATCGACAGGCTTCAGCTGACGCTTCAGGAAACGCACGGACCATTTACCAAAACGCTCGTCCTTCTTTCCGATTACCAGTACTTGCCGCGGCTGGTCGATTCGGATCGGACGCTGATCCGGCAGGTCGAAGACTATCTGGCACTTTTCCATGAGACGTCGCTCGCCCATTTTCAGAACAAGCGGATGAGTTCGGGAAAATAGTTCCTGGGAAAATCGTTTCAGAAGCCGGAGACCGAGGCCAGCAAAACCGGGACCGGCTTTTTTTGTGAATTTTGGAAAGATGGAGACTTTCGGAGTGTCCGGGACTGGGAAAATTTCAGGAAATTTTCAGAAAATTTCCTTCACCCCCCTTAACATTTTGGACGAGGACGGGTAAAATGGAAAAGTTTTCGGAGATCGATTTTAAATAATTGGGAGTGAACTTTTTGCGATGAACTGGAATGAAGTAAACGCAAACCAGGAATGGGACGAAAGCGTTCCGCCGTTTGATCTTGATGAAGCCGAAGAAAAGGAAACGTTTGATTTTTCGGACGTGGATTCCATGGAAAATGAGTCTCTCGTACATGATGCAGAACCGGAATACGACGTGACGCTTGCCGAGGAGGCTTCCCGCGAGTACGTCGGAAAATGGAATCGGCTCATCAGTCAGACAAACTGGGAAAAGGGCGAAGTCATCCTGCGCTGGCGTGAGAGCTTGATCGCGTCCGGCGTGCCGAATCATCTTTTCAGCGATGATGCGTGGAGTCGGCGTGTCGGGAACGTCACGAGTCAGCACGTGGGGCGTCTGCGCCGTGTGTTTGAGCGTTTCGGCGATACGCACGACCAGTACGCCAGCCTCTACTGGAGCCACTTCCAGGCTGCGCTGGATTGGGAGGATGCCGAAGTCTGGCTCGAGGGTGCCTCGCAGAATCGCTGGAGCGTTTCGGCCATGCGGAAGCAGAGATGGATCGCGATCGGTGCCCCGCCGGAACTCAAACCGCGGGAAGAGGACATCGTGCTTGCCGAGCTGGATGAAGACGTCGCGGCCGGGATGGATTCCTCGGCACTTTCCGGCATGACGGGCAGCGCGGTCTTTCCGAGTCCGGGGCAGGACGGGAGAGTTCAGGCGGACGGTGTCGTCTCCGGTACGGCC
>CAZRGJ010000090.1:0-2706 GCA_964599445.1 uncultured Planctomycetaceae bacterium
CATCCCAATTGCACTTGTTCGCGAATTTCTGCGAAAAAGTGTGAACACGCCCTAGTGACCTTTGCCGCTTTGATATTCGGCGATACAGGCCGTAGGCCATTCGCCGGGAGTTGGCGTTTCGCATCAGCCCTTCGGCCGAATTTCAAGTTTTTCCCCACTTCCACGCGGCAAATGCGCATACGCGCTGTATCGCCGCACTCCAAACCACCCCGTCTCGCTATGCGAGCCACCCCTCCTGGGAGGAGGGGCTTCTTGCGTGCGTGTCCGCGCCAGTGACCAACGAGAACGAGTTCATGCCTGTGCTCGGAAGCGCAGTCTGCCCGCTACGGCTCGCGGCATTCAAAAACTTTTTGATGTTTTTGTGCTTAATCGATACTCAGTTGCCGAATGAACCAAAAGAAAAGGCCGTTTTGTTCAAAAATGCAGGAACAAAACGGCCAACTCTCAAAATTTCGCATCAGGAGCATCCGCTCGTGGAACCGCACACATGGCAGAGATAGCAGCTGCCGTTTCGGACCATTACAGAACCGCAATTGCTGCACGTCGGCGCATCGTCCTGGAATCCCTCAAACATACGAATGCGGTCATTTTCGATCTGGAACTCCGCATCATCCTCTTCTTCCTGAAGAACGGAAGTCCCCAGAGAAAGCGCACTGGAACTCTCGATCAGGTTCGCATTCGGCGTCCGGGCGGCACGCTTGCGTTCACGTTCCCGATAAAAATTTTCGACCTGAAGTCCAAACGGGATCTTCTGACCGGAAGATTTTGTCTGCGCCGTTCCGCTCACCGAAGTCTCCGCGTTTTTCGAAGCATTCGTGTTCTCTCCGGACGGGCCGACAGTTTCTGAAACGGAAGTTTTCGGCATTTCCGAAACCTCGGAATGACCCTTTTCTTCCTGAAAGGAGGCGGAACCTGCTTTCCGGTCGGTACTGTCTGTCTGCACATCCTGATCGATCGGAAGATGCGGCGTCTTTTTGGCGGACTGAAATCCGCTTCCCTCATGAGGCACGCCGTTTTCATGACCGTCAGCAGGCCGATTCAGGAACGTGATCCCGAGCCAGCGGAAAATGTAGTCCACGATACTCTTTGCAATGCGGATGTCCGGATTCTTCGTCGCTCCCATCGGCTCAAAGCGCGTGTGCGAGAATTTATTCACGTACACTTCAAGCGGAACACCATACTGGAGACTCATCGAGATCGCCGTCCCGAAGCAGTCCATCAGACCGCCGATCGTGCTTCCTTCCTTGGCCATCGTGATGAAAACTTCCCCCGGATTACCGTCCGGATACTGACCGACCGTCACGTACCCTTCATGCCCCGCGATGCTGAATTTATGCGTGATCGAGGAACGGGTATCCGGAAGACGATGGCGGCGCGGTTTGTAGACGACCTTTTCGCGGGCGGTGTCTTTTTTCGCCGTTTCTTTTTTATCCTCTTCACGAGTGGTGGAGAGGACCTGCATTCCCTTGGAGCCGTCACGATAGATCGCGACCGCTTTCAGTCCCAGTTTCCACGCTTCGATGTACGCATCGTAAATGTCTTTTTCTGTCGCGTCTTTCGGAAGGTTGACCGTCTTGGAGATCGCTCCGGAAAGGAACGGCTGTGCGGCCGCCATCATGCGAATGTGCGCTTGCCAGGGGATGAAGCGGGTACCGTTGCGCGGCTGGAACGCACAGTCGAAGACCGGAAGGTGTTCCGGAAGCAGATTCGCGGCACCTTCGATCGTGTCTTCTTTGTCGATGTACGCCAAAATCGAATCGATGTCTTCCTGACCGTATCCCAGACGTTTGAGAGCCAGCGGGACCGTCCGGTTCACCAGTTTCATGAAACCGCCGCCAGCGAGCTGCTTGTACTTGACCAGCGCGATATCCGGCTCGATCCCCGTCGTATCGCAGTCCATCATGAAGCTGATCGTCCCCGTCGGCGCAAGGACCGTAGCCTGCGCATTACGGAATCCGTACCGTTTACCGTTGTTCAGCACTTCATCCCAGATCCGGCGGGCACCTTCACGAAGGTAGCGCGGTGCACTGTGGATCTTTTCCACTTCTTCCCAGTGCATCCCCATGACGTTCAGCATGTCTTCGCGGTTCTTTTCAAATTCGTCAAACGTACCGACCGCCCGCGCAAGCTCCACGCTCGTCCTGTTCGCCGCACCATGCATGATGGCCGTCACGGCACCGCAGATACCGCGGCCTTCATCCGAATCGTACGGAAGACCGAGTGCCATGAGAAGACTTCCAATGTTCGAAAAACCGAGACCGATCGGACGGTATTTGTGGCTGTTCGCCGCAATCTTCTGCGTCGGATAGCTGCCGCGGTCCACGATAATGTCCTGCGCAATGAACATGAGCCGGCAGGCGGCCGCAAAACGTTCGATGTCGAGGATCCCCGTTTCTTCGTCGAAGAAGCGCATCAGGTTGATGCTCGCCAGGTTGCACGCGGAATTGTCCAGGAACATATACTCGGAACACGGATTCGAGGCGTTGATCCGACCCGATTTCGGGCAGGTATGCCATCGGTTGATCGTCGTGTCGTACTGAACACCCGGGTCGCCGCAGAGCCACGTTCCCTGCGAGAGTTTCCGAAGAACTTCACGCGCCGGGAAAGAAGGACCGGCTTTCGACGGATCCGTGACCCAGTGCGTCTGCCATTCTTTGTCCTCGAGGACCGCATTCATGAAATCGTCCGTCAGACGAACAGAAAGAT
>CAZRGJ010000090.1:2716-9175 GCA_964599445.1 uncultured Planctomycetaceae bacterium
TCTGGAACATGGTGGAACTGTACGCACCGTCATAGTCGTAGCCGTTCGCCATGAGCAGTTTCGCCTTCGCTTCTTCCTTCACCTTGCATTCGATGAAGTCCATGATGTCCGGATGCCAGACCTTCAGAGACTGCATTTTAGCGGCACGACGGGTCTTTCCGCCGGATTTCACGACGGCCGCGATCTGATCGTAAACGCGCATGAAGGAAAGCGGCCCGGAAGGACGTCCGCCGCCGGAGAGTTTTTCACGGCAGCTACGGAGCGTAGAGAGGTCCGTACCTGTTCCGGATCCGAATTTGAAGAGCATCGCTTCGCTGCGGGCCAGCTCCATGATGTCTTCCATATTGTCTTCGACACTCTGAATGAAACAGGCGGATCCCTGCGGATATTCGTAGGAGTTTTCCGGCTGCTCGATCGTCTTCGTCTGACGGTTCCACGCCCAGTTGCACTGTGCCCCCTGAATATGATACTGCGTGAAAAGCCCGACGTTAAACCAGACCGGACTGTTGAACGCCGTCATCTGATGCAGGGAAAGGTACGTCAGGTCGCGATAGAAATTCTCAGCATCTGTTTCCGAAGCAAAATATCCGTCTTCTTTACCCCAATCCGTGATCGTACGCGTCACGCGATGGATCAGCTGCCGGGCACTATGCTCGCGCTGCGGAGTACCGTTCTCGCCAAAGAAATACTTGCTCGCGACGACGTTCGTAGCCAACTGGCTCCACTGGACCGGAAATTCGCAGTTCTTCTGCTCAAAAACGAGTTCCCCTTTATCTCCTTTGATCTGGGCCGTCCGCAGTTCCCACGTCACGGTATCAAAGGGATCCGCAACATCTTCCGGACAAAAAACGGGTGAAATATGAAGTTTGGAAACGATAGAATCCTGCAAAGGGACCTGGGACATAAAAACTCCTGATCTTTTATCGAATCCGCAAAAGCGGGAAATTCCTGTTCATATTCTGCCGCTCATCTTCGCCGTCCTTCCGGGTACATTCCGCCCGGTGTATGAAACGGATCCCCAAAACTCAAAAGGAGGACAAAAACTTCTCCTGAACCTCTGCTGACCCCAGCAGAACGCAGAATCTGAAATCTTGCGAAATTTGCCGGCAACGAAATCCTGAAATCTAGATATTGTATTGCCGGATACGCAAAATACTATATCGTGTTAATCAAGGTTAGTAGTTTACCATTTATTTGCATTTTCGTCAAGTAACCCTGCAAAAATGCCGGATCCCTCGTGATTTTACGAGGAAATTGATTTTTAGAGACAAATATCGAAGTTTCCGAAACAGAAGGAAGAAACCGCTAAACTCCTTGATTTTAAGCCATTTAGCTCTCAAAATCGTTTCGGATCCCGTTTCTGAAATTTTAAAATTTTCCCGGAAAATATTTTTCTCCTTTTTCCATCCATTCATCGGATTTTTTTATCGAAGGAGATCTTTCCCAAACACCATGCCCACCATACCTCATGATACTAAATTCCTTCATTTTGTACTCTAGTATCCCAAGATAATGTCAACACACAATATATCGTGCCCGCTCCAAACAAAAAAGCAGTATCAAACAGAGGAGGAAGGGCGAAACAGAGAAAATGGGAGAAACAGCAAAAACCCCCAGTTCCACGAAAAAATATTTTGGGAATTTTTAAAATTTATTTTCCTCTACCGAGAAAAATGAATGACTATGAAAACCAATCCCAAATAACCAAAAAACGGACGAAAATAAAGTCAGAGATCCTTCTGTTTTTTTCCAAATCCCCTAATAGAAGTCCCCATCTCTCCTGCAAAAACTTCGGCAAAATTGCCGAAAACTCAAAACATATGGTATATTTTGGCAAAATTGCCAGAACACAGAAAAAAAGTTTTTTCCAGCCTGACGGCCTGTCCGGATCTGCCGTTTCGCATTCAGCCTTCCAATCAGCACTCAGCCTCTCTTTTCCGCCTTTCAGAAACTGCATACCGGCACAAATTTCCGATCAGCAGAAAACATTCCTGAAACATGCACACTCTCCGAAAAAAAACGGAGAGTCTTTTCCTGTTTTTCTTTTGAAATTTCCATGGTCTGACTTGACGCAGATCCGCATAAAATGTATACTGCCCTCAAAGAGGGATTTTTTAAAACCGTCCATGAGAGTCTGAAACTCCGGGGAGAACGAAAATGGGTAAGAGTGAAGTCAATGCAGTGCGTAAACCGTCCCGATTCCTGCTATGGAGTCCGGCAGCCGTACTGACTCTGTTTTTTTCGATTTTTTTTGGCGGACAGTCTGTCGTTTCTGCTCTGGAAAGTTCACTCCCCGGGGCGGAATATGATTGGGGCGTCCTTCTCCTGCGGGACGGAAAGCACGACGATGCACGCAAACAGCTCGAGTCGGAATTCCGCGGAAGTTTCAAAATCGCGACAGAGCGCTGGCTCGACTCGATCTGCATTTCTGCGATGCTTGGCGAGACACACTACCAGATGGGCAATCATGCGGAGGCACTCGAGTGCTTCAACACGGCCCTCCGGCTTTCCATCCAGCACTCCGACTGGCTGACGCTGGTTCAGAATGTTCCGAATCCCGGAATGTTCACGCTGAAACCGGTCCCATGGGGCGATCCGAATCCCAATCGCGGCCTGCTTCATATCCCGGAGAAATTCTCGATCCTTTTCGGCGATCTGAACTACGGAACGACCTACCGAACCGGCGGAGTGGCGGTCCCACCGTCTCTGAAATCGATCCGCGGACCGGAGATCGTGCGCTGTACCATGCTTGCGATCCGACGGCGTGCGGAACTTCTTGGTCCTCTGGGAGCCGGGGATGACCTGACGTCGGAGCTGATGACGCGCCTGGGACAGACTCAGCGTGCACTCGCCGGCACGTGGTTTCAGGCCTGGCTGGAACTGGAGATCGGATTCTGCCATCTTGCCCTCGGAAAGACGGATGATGCGGCGCAGTCTCTCATGCGCGGAGCGAGTATCAACGGCAATGCCCACCTCTTCACGCCGCTGGCGTACATCGAGCTGGGAAGACTTCAGATGAAAGCGGGCAGCTACGACAAAGCGTACTCTCTGTTCCTGGATGCCGCGACGATCGCGTACTACTATGAAGACATTGAGAGCCTGACGGAAGCTTTCGAGGAACTTGCGTGCGCCTACTTCCAGAAAAATCCGCAGGTCATCTGCCCGTCACTTGCCCGGGCGGCGGAATGGGCGCGGTCAGAGAAGCTGGCGTATCTTTACGCGACGCTCCAGGCTCTGCGTGCGGATGATTTCATGCGCTTTCGGCAGGCACGTCCCGCGATGGAATGTCTGGCACTGGCGGAGAAAACGATCGGGAAGCGTGCCGTTTCCATGGGACGTCTCGGAGCCGCCCTCCACTATTTGCGTGCCCGGATCGCATTTCTGGATCCCTCGCCAAACTCGCAGCAGCTCGGCATGACGTCCCTGATGCAGGCCATGAGGTTCATGCAGAAGGGTGCGGTCTGGAATTTCCACATCCAGCAGGTCGATTTCCGTCTGCTCAATGGGCAGATCACGACACGAAAGGCTCTGGAAGCCTACGAACTTCTGCTCCGGGAACCGACTGCCGGAGACTGGTCCATGGATCCGATGGAATCGCTGGCCGTCGCCATGACGCCGAGACCGGGTACGTGGGAGAATTTTTTCCTCTGCGCCGTCGACATGGAGCGGAAGGACACCGCACTCGAGATCTCGGAAAAAGCACGGCGGGCGGCATATCTTCAGACGCTGGATTTCGGCGGACGAATGCACTCGCTGAGACTTCTGCTCGAATCTCCGGAAAGTGACCTGACGGTACCGCAGCTTCAGCGAAAACGCGATATTCTGACGGAGTATCCGCTCTACGAGCAGTGCTCAAAAGAAGTCCGTGCGCTCCAAATGAAGATCCGCCAGATGAGTCTTCCGGTCACGGAACGCAAAGAGGGCGTTGAGCTGACGCAGGCTCTTGGAAAGATCTCCGAACTGACGCGCCAGCAGGAGGCAGTCCTCAGTGCGATGGTGCTTGACCGGCGGGTCATCGACGTCGTGTTCCCGAAAGTGCGCACGTGCGAGGAGATCCAGGCGTCCCTTCCCAAAGGCGAGGCGATGCTCGTTTACTATGCTGCCCGAAATCAGCTTTTCCTGTTTCTTTTGAACAGCGAACGGCTCGCGATGTGGAAGATCGTGGATTCGGGGGCGGGAGCCGGAAGTTCGCGCAAAAACAAAGCGGCGGGCAATGTCCTCACGTCGCTTCAGACCAACTTCGTTTCGATGCTGAAGGAAATGGGGCTTGGAGCCGGCAATATTCGGCCGACGATTTTTGAGGAAACCAAATGGAAAACGGCCTCGCAGCGGGTCATGGCGGATCTGACGAAGAATTCCCAGGCAGATTTTTCCCGCGCGGACTTTGACTCTCTGGTGATCGTGCCAGACCGGTTCACCTGGTACATTCCGTTTGAGGCACTCCAGATCCAGACTGCGAAAGGTCCGCGTCCGACCATCGCACAATTTGCGGTCCGCTACGCTCCGATGGCATCGCTCGGAACGCCGTGGAAACAGACGCAGCTTCCGAAATCACCGTACACGCTCATCGCCTCCGGAAAGAATGCTCCGGGAACCAAAGTACAGAACCGGCTGGAAAGCACACTGGAACGCCCGGTCCTCTTTGAAGAAAAGAGCTACGGAGGGATCCTTCCGGGAACACCGGGGACCGCGTCGTCGATCTATGCCGCAATGTTCGACAAAATGCTCGTTTTCCAGGACCTGCGCAATGACGAAGGGGCCGCCTACCAGATCTTCCCGATGGGCTTCGACTACGGCATCAAGGAAGGCTCGCTCGGCTACTGGTTCCTCCTTCCGTACGGAGCACCGCGTCTTGTTGTGCTTCCGGGAATGCGGACACAGTGCGAGTCGATCCTCAAAAAAGCGGCGAAACGCACCGGCTCTTCATCCCGTCAGACGGCCGTGCCGGGGCAGGAATTTTTCCTTACGAGCATGGCATTTCTGGCAAATGGAAGCGATACGGTGGTCCTGCCGCGCTGGAATCTGGAAGGTACGGCCCCCTGGCGGCTGACGACGCATTTCCTGACGCAGCTTCCGGAAAATGAAAATTCTGCGCAGGCATGGAGAAAAGCGGTCCTAAAATTCGCGACTTCGGAGATCCGGCCGGAAGCAGAACCTCGTATCGCGAAAGGAGATGATCTGAAATCGATCTCCTGCTCCCATCCGCTTTTCTGGGGCGGGTACGTACTGATCGACAGCGGGTCGGGTTCCCTGAAGACCCGGGAAGCTCTGGGAAATGACGATGCGGAAGAAAATGCCGGCGGAAATGCCGGTCTGCCGCTGGCGCGTCCGAAACCGGAACTGGAAGAAGGAGCTGAAGAAGAGCAGGATCCCAACGCACCTGCTGTCCCTGCCCGGCAACCGAAAGCTGAAGAAGATCCCAAAGAAGCAGAGCCTGCCGATGCAGGAGCAAACGGACCTTTAGCCCCCCTGCCGCCGATGGGTGGAATGCTTCCGGATCCGGAAAAGAAATCCTCTGCTCCGCTTCCCCCCATGGGAGGTGCACTTCCGCTTGAATAGCGCAGGTCCAGCCAACGGAAACCTCTGAGCGATCGAGATCCATTTGCTCTCCGTTTCCATTCCCATTCTTTGCAGGCATTCCCCAAACACAAAAACTCCCCCACAGCCGAAACCGGGGGAGTTTTTTATTTTTTATTCAAACCCGGAATTCCTCTTTTCAGAAGTTCCGGATCATTGAAGATCCTAGCGCTGGACGATGCTGTTGCTCGGATTGTAGTTGGCGGAGATGGAGGTCGGATCCGCTTCCGGAAGGATGGAAGCATCAACTTCTTCCTCTTTATCTTCCGTGATGGAAGCCGGTTTCAGAACGTCCATTTCGTCTTCGAGAGACGTGGTGGCTTCGGGAGCCGGGGTCGCTTCCGCTTCAGCAGCGGGGGTCGCGGTGCCTTCAGCCGGAGCGCAGGCCGGGGCAGCTTCACAGCCGCAGGAGGCTTCGCAAGCCGGAGCGCAGCAGTCATTGGAACCGAACAGAGTGCGGAGGATGCCTTTCATCGCCGCGCCGGGACGGATACGGTTCGGGACACAGACTTCGACTTCGCCGCAATATCCGCTGCGGGCAGCCATACGGCAGGCCTGACGGGCGTCAGCTTCCGCTTTGCACTGGGCGATGTTGGCCTGCATGGTGCAGCGCAGATTCGCGAGTTTGCAGGCAGCCATCTGAATGTCGTAGTCGAGCTGGCAGGCAGCGATCTGCAGGTCACATTTGATCTGGCGGAAGAGCGAGATCAGCGGACGGCACGGAGCGCAGCAGGGCGTGCAGGGGGAGCAGGCCGGAGCGCACGGTTCGCAAACCGGAGCGCAGACAGGTTTGCAGACGGGTTTGCAGACCGGAGCACACGGCGTGCAGGCCGGTTCGGCAGCTTTCGGAGCACACGGCGTGCCGGCCGGTTCGGCAGCTTC
>CAZRGJ010000091.1:0-3175 GCA_964599445.1 uncultured Planctomycetaceae bacterium
TCGCGACTGTTTTTGAAGTCCAGGAACGCTACCCGAAAGAGGTTTTTGAGTCCGCGATGGCAAATCTCTGCGTGCGTTCATCCGCGAAATCCGAGACGATCGACTGCCTCGTAAAACTTTACCCGGACGATCCCGTCACGCTCGTTCGCCGCGTCGGTACCGTCGGCGGAAAAGAGGGTGCGGAGCTGCTTGGAAAGTATGCGGAAACGTACGCGAAAAAGTATGTGCAGGACGGCTCGGAAAGCGCGATCGCAGTGGTGGACGAAGCGACGAAGATACTCGGAAAGTGGCCGACTGCCGACGCGGGGACCGTTCTGGAACGCCTGGCCGTCACGCTCCCGGAAGGAAAATTCAGGACCCGTGCCCTTCGCGGCAGCCTGCGGATCCTGCGTCAGATGGGGATGATGCCGCTGGAAAAACGCCGAATGCTCAGCAACGCGCTCGCCATGACGGAAGGGAAACCGGAGGAAAGAGAGCGTTTCGCGGAAATGATCCCGGAATTCGAGAAAAGATTCCCGGAACGCCAGCTTTTCAACGGGAAAGACTTCACCGGGTGGGAGATGCTCGCGGACGTTTTCCGGATCGAGGACAGCGCGATCGTCGGCGGGAATTTCGAAACCGGCGTGGACCGGAATCAGTTTCTCACCACGACGGAACGTTTCGGGGATTTCTACCTGCGGCTCGAATGCAAGATCATCGATGCTCCAGGCAATGCACGAAAAGACGGAAACGCGGGGATCCAGATCCGCTCGGAACGCATTCCGGGAAATCATGAGATGATCGGCTACCAGGCCGACATGACGTCCGATGGAAGCTACTGGGGACACCTTTACGATGAATCGCGGCGCCGCAGGATGCTTCAGATACCGGATCCGGAGCTGGTACGGTCCGTCTGGAAACCGAACGACTGGAACCGCTACGAGATCCTCTGCCAGGGACGGAATGTGCGGATCTTCCTGAACGGTGTCGAGACGGTGAACTACACGGAAACGGACGAAACGCTCACGCAGACGGGCCGGATCGGACTTCAGATCCACGCCGGCGGTCCCGCGAGAGCGTACTATCGCAACATTTTCATCACGGCCGACGCAACGAACGACTCCCGCTGGTAGAGTGATTTCGAAAAAGAAAGAAAAGAAGATGGGAAAAGAGGAAAAAAGGAAAAAAATGATGCGCAAAAAAGCATGAAAGGAGCACTATGGCCGACTTTGGATATTCGGTCTGCGGCAGCAGCATCGAAATCATACGCTGCACAGGATCGGCTGCCGAAGTCAAGATCCCCTCCGAGATCGACGGTCTTCCGGTCATGAGCATTGGCGAAGCTGCGTTCTTCTGGTGCTCCAATCTCGTGTCCGTCGCGTTCTCCAACAGCGTAACGCACATTGAATGCTGCGCGTTTTACGGATGTACCTGCCTCGACTCCATTACGATTCCCGCCAGCGTCACGAGCATTGAAGAGGACGTATTTTGGGGATACTGCGGCCTTCCGACGATTTATGGGAAGGCCGGATCGGAAGCACTGCGGTATGCGGAAAAGAATGAGATCCCGTTTTGTGAGATCGATCAACACACAGAAAACGGAAATCGGAAGGAAGAAGCCGACACAGCAGAATGTATTCTGATCGATCCAAAATGAAAAAGCACACATGTTCTCGCTGGAGTGCTTTTTTACGAACTTTCATCCACAACAGAGAGCACTGAATTTCTCAGAGAAACGCAGAATGGCCGCGAGCCGAGGCGGGCAGACTGCGCTTCCGCGCACAGGCATGAACCCGTTTCCGTTGGGCACTGGCGCGGACACATACTCAAGACGCCCCTCATTTTAGGATGGGTGGTGGACGTTTCGGAAACCTCGAGTCCGTCAAAAAAGGCACGAAACCCTTCCACCGTCTTCGACGGTCCCCCTCCCCTAAAAGGGGAGGCTGAAAGTGTGGACGCGCATTCAAGACGCCCCTCATTTTAGGATGGGTGGTGGACGTTTCGGAAACCTCGAGTCCGTCAAAAAACGCCGCGAAACCCTTTCATTGTCTTCGGTAGTTCTAAAAGAATGCTGAAAATACGGTCAAAAAAAGAGGACCGCGCATTCACGGTCCTCTTCATTCACTCACGGATCAGCCGGGAATTTCTGTCCCCGGCTCTCCTGTTTTTTCTTCTTTCTGGTCTCTACTCTTCGCAGACCACGCGGAAGCCCACATTGTAGACCTTCTGCCAAGCCGGATACGCCAGACGGTAGCCGTTGCGGGCAGTCTTCGGCATATCGAACCAGGAACCGCCCTTTGCGACTTTCTCGAAAGCCGGATCCATCGCGTTACGGCCGTCGTTCGCATTGTACGGATACGCTTTGTAGTCGGACAGCGTCCACTCATTCACGTTACCGTTCATGTCGTACAGACCCCACGGGTTCGGCTGGTAGCACGCAGTCGCTTTGCCCGGATCGACCGTGGCCGGAGCGTTTTTGTGCGTTTCAAAGTGCCAACCCGGGATCATCTGTCCGTCATCGACGCTCTTGACGCGCTTCCAGAACGCTTCAAATTCCGCATGACCGACCGGCTGCGGATTCACGCCTTTGCAGACAAAGAGGTCCATGTTCTTGTCTGCCAGGTTCGCGTACGGACCAAAGTCGGCATCCAGACCGCCCCACCAGAACGGGGTGTCTTTACCGGCACTCGCGGCCCATTCCCATTCGGCTTCGGTCGGAAGACGGAATTTCTTGCCCGTCTTCTCGGAGAGCCACTTGCAGAATTCCACCGCCTCGTTCCACGAAATACGGATCACCGGCTGGAACGGGAAATTGTGCGCGTAACCGGGCCACGTGTGGTCTTTCCACTGCTGGTCGATGTAGCGGCTGTCGTGATGCGGATCGAACAGATTGTACAGTTCGTTCGTGACTTCCGTCGTCATCATGTAGAACGGCTTCTCGATCGCGACTTCGTTACGGTTCGCTTCGGCCGGGTGTTTGCAGTCGTCGCCGATGACGAATTTACCGGTCGGGATCTTCACCAGCTCGATCGAGACGGAATCGCTCACCGCGACCGTCATCTTTTCGCCGGCGGTGCCGTTCACGACAGTCTGTGCGCCTTCCGGAGCCTTCGTGTTCGGCTCGACCCATTCAGCAGGCTTCTGCCAGGCCGGACGATCGACCTTCATGAAGCTCCCCTTTTCCGGGTCATCATGC
>CAZRGJ010000091.1:3185-9150 GCA_964599445.1 uncultured Planctomycetaceae bacterium
TCCGAATTGCCGCGGAACGCTTCGGAAACTTCCGTCCACGTCGCATGGTACGGGCAGTTCATGTCGACCCACAGAGCAAGGGAGCGGAAGGAGAGGTCGTCGAGCTTCACATTGTAGTGGTTTCCGTCACGGAGCATCTGGAACAGCGGCGACGTGTTCGTATGGTATTCCATCGGGTAGAACATGTGCACGTCGCTTTCCGGACCCGGACGGCGGACGTACGGGATCAGGTCGATGTATGATTTTCCGTAGTGGCCATCCCACTCGTTTCTCGGACGGCTCGTGTCGGCAAAGTTCGGACGGCCTTCTTTCGAACCGTCATGGCAGCCGACGCAGTATTTATCCAGAACCGGCTGAACTTCACGATTGAAGCCCATCGGACGGGATTCGCCGTTGAATTCTTCGATCTTGCTCGGAGCCTTGAGCATCGCGATCGTCCGTTTCGCCGGAGTCACGCTGTTCTGGGATTCATGGCATCCGTTGCACGTGACGCCTTCACCCGGCATACCGACCAGCCACGAACGCATGAGCTGAACGGCGGAACCTTTTTCGTCAAGCGGCTGGACCGCGATCGGGGTGTTCGCCGGAATTTCAAAGAATGCGGAACCGTCTTCGTAGACCGGAACTTCACCGATGAGGATCTTGGAGTCCCAACTGGCTTCGATGCCCATCATGTTGTGGTTTCCAATACCGCGGTAGCCGTACTGGTAGCCGAACAGACGGAGCTTCTTCACGATGCCACGCGGCAGGCCGGCAAGACCCGGGCCAAAGTAGACGTCCGTCAGGAACGCCGTCGCGTCTTTCTGACCTTCGATCAGACGGCTGGCGACTACCGGAGGAGTCGGACGTTCTTTCAGAGGCTGCGGTTCAAAAAGTCCCTTACCCGGAAGTTCCTTGATCAGGAGCATGTTGTCGAACGTGTCGACGAGGTACAGACCCCACGGAGAATCCGGTCTCATACGGGCCGAGACGAGGAAATAGTCGTCGCTCAGCGGGAAGGGGAAGAGGAACTTCGGCCAGGAAGCATCCACCAGCTGGTCCATGATCTTGCCTTCCGGCTTCTTGTTGCGGAACGGGATCTGCTGAACGACGCCGTCGATCTCCTGACGGCCTTTGCGCGGGTCGATGACCCAGAGTTCACCCTGACGCTGCGCAGAACCGTGGTGGCCCGTCACGATGGTCACGAATTTCGCACTGCCCGGGATCGGTTTGGCGTAGAACATGGAGTTCGGCCAGTAGGAGTTCGAGCCATAGTATTCTTTCTGGTCGGAACCGTCCGGATTCATGTGCATCATGATGCGCGTAAAGTAGTGGTTGTCGTCCACGTATTCCCAGCGCAGGTACATCACGCGGCCGTTATTTAGCGTGATCGGGCACCAGTCCTGGTCCTGCTCAAACGTGAGCTGGCGGGTGGTTTTGCCGTCCGCTTCCACGCGGAAGATATTTCCAACGTGACCGGCACCGCCGATACACGGAACGCCCATCATCGAGGCACTCGAAATGAAGAGGTGCGCGCCGTCCGGCAAATAGCAGCCTTCCACGTTATCGACGTCCGCGCCCATGAACGGGGTGATCTGCTTGAATTCGGTCGGTTTGTCCAGTTCCACTTCAAAAACTTCCCACGTTCTCTTTTCGGAAAGCGCGGTGACGAGAATGCGTTTCGCATCCCAGTTCAGGCAGATGTCGCCCATGTAGCCCGGACGCGGCGGGTCGATCAGGTGGCGCAGTTCGTTCGATTTCAGGTCCAGGATCTGAATCGTATTGTCGTTGGCGCCCTTGCCGCGCGAGCAGTTCGACATCCAGTTCGCTTCAAGGTTCGGGCTGGAAGCGACACGGAGGAGGACTTCTTTCGGAAGGTACGGGTTCGCGAGCAGTGCTTCACGGCGGAACGAGAGGAAACGCTCGGCGATCTTCACGACCTGTTCGCCGGCATTCGCGGACGAAGAATCGATCGCGGCAAACTCCGCTTCGTATTTCTTAAGCTCTTCCAGATATTTTTCTCCCGCGTATTCGTTCGGGAACTGTTTTTCCAGATTTTCGATCGCCAGACGGAGGGATTCCATCTGCTTCAGCGCGTGAACGGCATCCGGAGCTATCTTGCTCAGGTTCAGCTCAAGCTGACGGCGTGCGAGGGCTTCCATCGTGGCGGCTTTTTCCTCGGGGGAACCGTAGAGAGTCGGGTCCGATTCGTCGCCAATGACCTGAATCTCGATCAGAGACATCCAGCTCGTTGCTTTGCTCTGAGCCTTGCCCGGTTCACCGGCACGGATCGGCCAGGTGCTCCAGAAACGGAATTCCACCCAGTCAAACTGCTGATCGCCGATGAATTTGCCATTCTCGGTTTCGCGGAAGGAGGATTTGAAACCGCCGACATTAGATCCGATGATCTTGTCGCCGGTAGTGAGAGTGTACGCACCGTCAAAATTCGGTTTCTGTCTCGGATTTTTCGCGTTGTTCACGAGACGGATCTCGTAGTCCTGGTTCGCACGGGTGTCGATATTTCCGGAGTAGACCGCGATCTCTTTGATCGAACGGGCTTTGCCGAGATAGATGACCAGACGGGCGGGTTTTCCTTCCACGCCGATTCGGCCGTCAGCACCAAGCTGGCCAACGAGACTGTCGGAAATCGCGACGTAGTCCCCCGTATTGATCCCGGTAGACTCGACGATCTTCGCGCCGGGGAAATTAAGGAAATTCAGGACGTGACCCACGGCGACGTCATTCTGCATCGTCGTGAACTCATCCACGTTTTTCGTCCAGGACTGCGTCGTCATTTCGACTTTTGCCTGAACGTTTGTGCTGAGAAGCGCAGCCGCGCAAAGGCACATGGGCAGGATAAATTTTTTCAACATGGATCTCTCCAATACATCAAAAACCGATGAATTTAAAATTTTCAAAATTATGCAAAGAGAGCAACTTTACTATTAAACCACAAATTCCCCATTTTGTCAACGACCCGCAGGCAATATTTTCGAAATTTTGTCGATTTCTCACAAAAATTTCCTCAAAGAGCCAAAAGTTTTGGAACAGAAACCGAAGGAATCCGGAGAGAAATCTCCTTCGACTCCGATTTCAACCACTGAGAGCACTGAAATTTCATAGAAAAACACGAATAAAAAGCCGCGAGCCGCGGCGGGCGACTGCGCTTCCGTGCACAGGCATGAACCCGTTCCCGTTGGTCACTGGCGCGGACACGCACACAAAATTCCCCTCCCATGGAGGGGTGGCTTGCGCAGCGAGACGGGGTGGTTAGGCGGACCTTTCGGAACCCCCAATCCCGTAAAAAAGGCACGAAACCCTTCCATCGCCTGTGGCGGTCCCCCTCCCCTAAAAGGGGAGGCTGGATCTCAAGAATCCCCTCATTTTAGTATGGGTGGTGGACCTTCCGGAAACCCAAAGTCCGTAAAAAGGCACGAGTCCATTCATTTCTGGGGCCGCTCGAGGATCTCCAAGGGGCGGAGTACGCAGTGTGGTCAGGAGAGGCGGTTCAGGCAGAAGAAGAGGAAATCGGCAATGCGGAATGGTTTCGGGAAGATCTGGACGTTTTCTTTCCAGAGGAAATGCCATTCGTCCGGACGGGGAAATTCCGTGAACGCGATCGGGACGGCCTCGGGATCCCAGGCTTTGAGAGCATGGAAGCGCGCGATGGTCGAATCGGAAAAGTCGGGGAAGTCGAAAAGAAGGAAATCCGCGTCAGCTCCTGAGTCCGCGTTTTCCGGGATCCCGTCTTCCTTTTTGAGCCACGAGCTGAAGACTTCCGCAGGTCTCCCTTTCCAGTCGGAGCGCAGGCACAGGTCGCGCAGAAAAACGAACTGGTCGAAATCCTCACTTTCGATCAGGAACCGCAGCGGACGGAGCACCGGGGGAATTTGAGCATTCACATTCGGGACGGTTGGAGACGCATTTCGGAAGAGCTTCCATTTTCCTTCCCGTTTCAGCTCGAAGAGCGCACGTTCCTCGGGAAGTACCGTGGCGGGGAGCGACCAGACAGACGCCCAGCCTTTTTCGAAAGCGAAACATTCCAGCGGCGCCATCGCAGCGAAATCGTACCAGAGCAAGGAATGGACTCCCGCCAGCGGTGTGCCGGTCCGCGCTTCCCCCTCGCACCAGCTTCCGAGGACCGCCAGGATCGGCGTGAGCGGAAACTTTTTTTGGAGTTTCAGTACCCAACTGTCCGAGAATTCCCCGGACCATGAGCGTAAAAGAACGAGAAAATCGGGAGCCGGCATTTCGTGTGCATCGGCGGAAGGGGCGGGATCGTGTGCGTCAGCGGAGTATTGGGAAACGGAATTCATGCAGGGATCGGCAGGGTGGCGGTTTTCGGCAAAGATCCCGCGTTCGCGGACATTTTCGGGAAGGTTTTCCCACCAGAGTCGAAATTCCTGCCGGTCTGCGTCTCCGAAAATGAGGAAACGGGGAACCTGCGGATCGAAATTGCGTGGGGAACGGGAATCTTTTTTCATTTTTTTCTCCTTGCGTAAATGGAACTTCCCCATTTTACCACAAAATCGAAATCTTTTCAACTCCCACACCGCGAAATTTGAAAGAGAATCTTTCCGGCCCTTGACTTTTTTGAATTCTTGGGTAAAATATAGAGAAAGTTGTCTTCAGGATGCGGATGAGAGACAGTGGAAGCGAAAACAGAAAACTGAAAGCAGAAATCAGAAAACTCAAAATTGGAAAACCAAATGCAAAACGGCCGGTCCTCCGCAGAGATCGCACTCACGCGCAGTATTCATGCGCAGCACTCATGTGCCGATTTGCCGGTCCGTTTCATTTTTAAAGAAGAAATCCCAAGGAAGTGAGGTCAAAAATGGGTAAAGCACTTCAGGTCAACTCGGATAATTTCATCGCTGAAGTTCTGGAATTTCCGGGTGTCGTTCTCGTCGATTTCTGGGGCCCCGGCTGTGCGCCCTGCCGTGCTCTGGCACCGGTCCTGGATGCGGTCGCGGAAGCGAATGACGGCGTCGCGAAAGTTGTGAAGGTCGACATTTCGGAATCGGATGACGTCGCGAACCACTACGGCATCACGACGATCCCGACGATCATGATCTTCAAAAACGGCGACCTCATCGATCAGCTCATGGGCGTGCAGTCCAAAGCGAAACTTCAGGGGATCATCGACGAAAATAAATAGGAAAAGATCCTCAGCACAGAAACAGGAAAACGGGAAGGAGTGAATTTCATGTCGGAAGCAGAAATAGGAAAGTCGGTCGACCTGAAGCGCATCGAGAATGCGTTTCGCGAGATCCTCATCGCAGTCGGAGAAGATCCGGAGCGAGAAGGACTCAAAGAAACGCCGAAGCGTGTCGCGAAAATGTACGCGGAAATGTTCCAGGGGCTCCATGTTGATCCGCGGATCCATCTGCACAAATACTTCACCGAGGACTACAGCGAGATCGTTCTGGTGCGCGACATCTCGTTCAACAGCATGTGCGAGCATCATTTTCTCCCCTTTATGGGCAAGGTCCACATCGGCTACCTTCCGAACGGAAAGATCCTGGGGCTGAGCAAACTGGCGCGTGTCGTCGAAGTCGTTTCGCACCGTCCGCAGGTCCAGGAACGCATGACGGCGACCATCGCTGACCTTCTTATGGATGAGCTGGATGCCAGCGGCGTCGGTGTCGTCATTGAGGCTCTCCATACGTGCATGGCGATCCGCGGGATCAAGAAGCCGGGAGCAACGTGCGTGACTTCCGCCATGCGCGGGACCTTCCTGAAAGACGCCCGGACCCGTGCAGAATTCATGACGCTGGTCAGCGGGAAAAATACGCCGACGATCAGCTTCATGGAGTAGTCTGCGGGTGTGTTTTGACGGGAACGCCTGCGGTGCGGCATGAGATGCGTCCTGTGGTGCGGCGGGTGGTCCCAGAGTGCGTGAAATTTGTTCGGAAAGCCGGTTTTTTCAGAAGAGCCGGCTTTCTGCGTCCCCGGCCGGATGCTGCGGAGAGCAGTTTTCGGCTTT
>CAZRGJ010000092.1:0-9106 GCA_964599445.1 uncultured Planctomycetaceae bacterium
CAGATCCATTTAACGGATTTTTCTCTGGAGCACATCATTTCCGCGCAGTGCGACATGGTGCGTCCGCTTGCGGAAAAGAAGAGAATCTCCCTTTCCTGGGAAGTTCCGAAGGGGATCCCTCCGATCCATCTGGACCAGAACCGAGTGCAGCAGATCCTGAACAATCTGTTGTCCAACGCCATCAAATTCACTCCGGAAGGCGGAGTCGTGAAAGTGACGGTCATTCCCGAGGATCTCGAAGACCGCGGCGACACTCCGCTGGAAAACGTCTTTTTCCGGATCGAAGTCACCGACACGGGGATCGGAATGACGGAAGAAGACATGAAGAGCATTTTCGAAAAATTCCGTCAGGGAGCGTCTGCGATCGGCCAAAATCTCATGACGCGCGAGCATTCCGGATCCGGTCTGGGACTCTCGATCGTCCGGGAGATCTGTCGTCTTTTCCACGGCGATATTTCGGTCAGCAGCACACCGGGAGTCGGGTCTACCTTTACCGTGCGGCTTCCGTGGCGAGTCCGGGAAACCGGCAATGAAGCTGAAAATGAAATCTATTTTTAGATTTCTTGCATAAAATTCATGGAAAATTTAGGCTTTTTGCACCTGCGCCCTTGACATTGGCGGAAAATATGGTATACTGTCTATGAAATGCTGGTGCAGATATTTTTGCGGAAGCAGATACTGTCCCCGGCATCGGACCCTGTATTTGCATATGTGCCCCATTTTTCATTGATTCTGAAAAATGATTTTATTGAAACATTGAATTTGGGTAAAAGAACCATACGGGCGCACAAAAATTTGTTGGCGCTGGTGACTGCGGCTGGGACTCTTTTGACTCCTTTCTTTTTCATCGGAGTGTCTGACGCGCACAGCCCGCCAAATGCAGAAAAGAATTTTGATCATCTTCGGCTACAGGGTCTATCCTGCTCAAAAACGAAAATTTCTTCGGTGTCCGGCTCTGCCGGCCGCCTGATTGCAGGTTTCTAAAATAAAATAAGTCCAGTTGGAAAAGTCCTACAGAGAGGACAAACAAAATGATTAGAAAAAAAATGAGCGGTAACGGAACCTCTGAAAACGGTTCAGAAGCTCCGGCTGCCCCGAATGCCGACACGTCGCGGAATGATGTTTCCAGCGCGGCAAGTGAAAATTTCAGCGGATTCGCCGATCGGCAGGATAACGACGGCGCAGATTTTGCCCGGATGGATCCGATCCGCGAAGAAAACGGCGGACATGAGGAAGCCGGATTTGCAGAGAATGGATTTGCCGACGCCGGTTTTTCCGGACAGGGCGGATATTCCGGCCGCTATGGATACGGCAGAAGAATGAATCAGGGCGACCGCTACTATGCCGACCGCTCGGAATATGGGGACAGAAACGCATATTCGGACCGTTCCTATGGCGATCGCGGCGCATCTTACGGAGACCATAGCGCATCTTATGGCGCGACTCAGGGATACGGTGACCGTTCCGGATATGAAGAACGCGGATACGGCGAACGTTTTTCCTATGGAAATCGTCAGGGATACGGACGCAATTACGGAAACCGCCAGGGATACGGCAACCGTCAGGGGTACGTAAATTACGGTGACCGTCAGGGGTATGGCGACCGAAATTACGGCGACCGCCAGGGATATGGTGATCGAAACTACGGCGACCGTCAGGGATACGGTGACCGAAACTATGGCGACCGCCAGAACTACGGAAATTACGGTGACCGTCAGGTGTACGGCGACCGGAATTATGGTGACCGTCAGGGGTATGGAAACTATGGCGACCGTCAGGGGTACGGCAACTACGGAAACAATTACCGCTTCAACCGGATGCGTCCCCGCATGAACAAAATGCGCACGAGCAACGATCCGATCGTTGCGGCAGACCCGTTCAAAACGGATTCTGGTGAAGATCTGCAGGAAATCGCGATCTCCGGAATTCTTGAACTGCATCCGAACGGCTACGGTTTCCTCCGCAGTCCGGATGTGATGTACACCCGCCAGCTCATCGACCCGTTCGTTCCCGGCAATATGATCGAAAGCTACGGTCTGCGGGAAGGCGTCTTCTGCACGGGCATCATGACTCCCGGACGCAAGAATCAGGGGCCGCGTCTTAAGGAAATGCTGACAGTGGAAGGTAAGGAACCTGAATCATTCCTGAAAGTTCCCTCTTTTGATGACCTGACGGCCGTCATTCCGGAAAAATGGTACAATCTGGAAACCGGAATGGAGCCGATCACCACGCGCGTCATGGATCTTCTGACGCCGCTGGGACGCGGACAGCGTGCTCTGATCGTTGCGCCGCCGCGTACGGGGAAAACGATGCTTCTGCAGCAGATCAGCAATGCGATCTCCGTCAATCATCCCGAAGTCAAGCTCTTTGTGCTTCTGATCGACGAGCGTCCGGAAGAAGTGACGGACATGCAGCGTGCGCTGGACGGCAAAGGCGAAGTCATCGCGAGCAGTCTGGACCGAGATATTGAGAGCCACGTACGTCTTTCCCAGCTCATGATCGAACGGTGCAAGCGTCTGGCGGAAAACGGTCAGCACGTGGTCCTTCTGCTGGATTCGATCACGCGTCTTGCCCGTGCATTCAACAAATGGGTCGGAAATACCGGCCGCACGATGAGCGGCGGCGTCGACATCAAGGCGATGGACATTCCGAAAAAACTCTTCGCCACGGCACGTCAGTTCGAGAATATCGAGATCGACGGAGAAGTCCGGGAAGGCGGTTCGCTGACGATCATCGGGACGGCCCTCATCGAAACGGGGAGCCGGATGGATGAACTCATCTTCCAGGAATTCAAGGGAACCGGCAACATGGAATTGGTTCTGGACCGCAGACTGGCAGACCGCCGCATCTGGCCGGCGATGGACGTCAGCATGTCTGGAACGCGCCGTGAAGAGAAACTTCTGAATCCGGAAGTACTTCACGCCGTCACGCTCCTTCGCAGAACGCTCGCTTCCATGAATCCGACGGACGCCATGGAACAGCTGACGCAGAAGCTGCTGAAATACAAATCGAATGCAGAATTCCTCACACGGATCCTTCAGGTGCGTGAGTAGTTTTGAAATTCGCCCGCCGTACGAAAAAAGTGCGGCGGGTCTTTCTTTTTCAGGAGTACTTTATGTTTGACATTCAGGATCCGCGGTATTCGCGCATTCTTCAGTTCGTGGGCGAAGAGGGCGTACTGAGGCTTCATGCAGCACGCGTACTGGTCGTGGGACTCGGAGCAGTCGGCAGCTATGCCGTAGAAGGACTCGCCCGCGCCGGGATCGGTCACCTTCGGCTCGTGGATTTTGATGTGATCCAGCCGTCCAACATCAATCGGCAGCTTTACGCACTCGAAAGCACGATAGGCAAACCGAAATGCGAAGCGGCCCGGGAACGTGTTCTGGACATCAATCCGGACTGCGAGGTCGAGGCATTGCGGCTTTTTGTGCACTCAGACACGATGGAAGAACTGTTTCGGGACTTTCGCCCGGATTTCGTCGTGGACGCCATTGACGCATTAGGTCCGAAAGTCGAGCTGATGGGACATCTCCAGCGCGAAAAGATCCCGTTCGTCTCAAGTATGGGAGCGGCACTGCGCACGGACCCGACGCAGGTGCGGATCGGACGGCTTCGGAACGTGACGGGCGACCCGCTGGCACGGATGGTGAAGAAGTACTTTCGGAATCGCGGGTTCAACATGAACTGCGTCTGCGTTTACTCGACGGAAGACATTTCGGCAGTGCGTCGGAAGTGTCTTGGAGCCCCGGAGCCTTCGACGCTGGAAGAGGCGCGCAGAGGGCGTGAACGGCACGTTTTGGGGAGTCTGCCGACGATCACGGGGATCTTTGGACTCACGATCGCGAATCACGTCATTCAGCAGATCGTGGATCCTCATCTTCCGCCGCAGGCCAAACCCAAGCGGATGCGCTATCCGGGCAAAGGACCGAATGTGCCTTCGGAGAACTGAAACTGCGGACGGCAAACGGCAGCAGACGGCGGATCGGGAACGGAAACCACCCTCTCAAAATTCCGGGAAGGTTTCCTTCTGCGCCCCAATACGTACGTTCCCCGCAGCCGAACGATTTAAATTCACGGCACCCCAAACGCTCCCGCACATCCGACGATCGCCGGAGCATTTGGCGTCTCTTTTCCAAAGGTTTCAGAAACTTTCCTCTAAAATTTCGACCGGATCCATCTTTTTTGACCGGCACAGGGGCAGACTCTGAAAATTTATGCAAATTGGTCTTGCGTGGAAAAAAAGTTTCTGGTAAACTCCCGTTCATTAAAGATCTGCGGGAAATTATCGTCAAAACTCGCAGACATTTTGGGGTTTCATCGAATTCAAAGCAGGATCATGGTACGGTTCGGTAAAAATTTAAGCATTTGGGGGACATTGGGAGTCAGTCTTGGATTGGCGGGCATGGTGCATTTTGCTTCGGGACAGCATTTTTCTGCGGATTCCTATCGCAATACGCAGTCCATGCAGACGGAAGAGATGACCGTTGGAGAAATGCTTGCCGACCAGCCGATGACGCAGGATCTCACCGGTTCCGCACAGACTCCGGTTCATGTGATCGGCAATTATGCTCCAGAAATTGCGGACAATGACGGTATACAGATGGACTGGGCTGCGGTTTCCGCGAACGTCGGAAGGAATGCAGCGTCCCCTCATTCCAGCGAATCGGTTTCCATTCCCGCAGTCGGACAGGATCCGTCTGCCGCCGTCGGAACGGTTCGTCAAATGTCGTACGAGGCTCCTCGAAATGTTTCCCGCAATACCGTTCAGGACCCGAAAATTTCCCAAACGTCCGCGGTTTCTGAAACTCCGATCCGTCTGACCTCACATCAGACGGCCGTTTCAGCACAGCAGGTCCCTGAAAAACCGGTTTCAGAAAAAGCCGTTTCGGGAAAAGCCGTCTCTGCTGCATCGTCGGAGCCAGCGGAACTGCCGGCGGATTACCCGGCTGGCGATATGGCGCCTCTGGACCAGCAGAACCTCATCGCGTTTTCAGAAACGATCAATCTCTCCAGTGGTCCGATCCAGCAGATCACGCTGATCGATCCGATCCAGAAAGTGCTGTGCGTCTACCACATCAGCATGACGACCGGCCAGATCGAGCTGAAAAGTGCGCGCAAAGTCGAATGGGACCTCCAGCTCATCTTCCTGAATTCCCGCAAACCGCTTCCGCAGGACGTTCAGGCGATCATTGAACAGAATCACCGGCGGCGATAAATAGTTCCTCTTCGGTCTTCAGGACCTCGCCTTTTCCGGGAGAGGTCCTGCGGAAAGGATGGCGCGAGGAGCAAACGTTCCCCAATGCCAAATTCACAAACCATCCAAAACCTCCGGACTGATTTTAAAATTTCAAGAGATTTTTCGCGAAATTCGTGTCTGCGCAAAAATTTCAGATCTGGAAGAAACGATTTCTGTGCATTTTATGGATCTTCCGCATCAGAGCGTCAAAATTCGCAGTGCGGACCAGCACTCCTTCACCGAAGGGAGCTTTTTTTCTCTGTTTTTCTTTTGGGCGGGGGCTTGATTTTCCTGAAAAAACGGGTAAAATGAAAGAAAATCAGCAAATGAACTCAAGGAGTGAAAGGAAAAAAATGAAAATCGCACTTCACGGAGCCGCAGGCCGAATGGGTCAGCGTCTCGGTGCGTGCGGTGTCGCAGATCCGGAATGGGAAATCGCGGCAGCAGTCGATATTGCATCTCATCCGAAAATGGGGACGGATGCGGGTCTGAATGCCGGGCTGGAAGCCATCGGTGTGCCGCTCACGTCAGAGATCCCTGCGGACGCGACACCGGACGCCGTCATTGATTTCTCGCAGCCGGAAGGGGCCGTCAATATGCTCCGCGTCTGCGCAGAACGGAAGATCCCGCTCGTTCTGGCGACAACCGGCCTGACGGCGGAACAGGCCGCTCTCATCTCAGAAGCGGCGAAAGAGATCCCGATCGTGTACGCCCCGAACATGAGCATGGGAGTGAACGTCTGCATGAAGCTGGCGCAGATCGGTGCACGTGCCCTGGCAGACCATGATGCGGACGTAGAGATCCTAGAACGCCACCACCGCTTCAAAAAAGACTCTCCAAGCGGTACGGCTCTGAAGATCGGTGAACTGGTCGCGAATGAGATGGGGATCACGAATTTCCGCAACGGGCGTGAGGGGATCGTCGGTGAGCGTCCGCATGATGAGATCGCGTACCATGCGATCCGCGTCGGCGACAATCCGGGCGAGCACACCGTCGTGTTCGGCATGATGGGAGAAACGCTGGAGGTGACGGTTCGGTGCTCTTCCCGCGACGGCTACGCAAAAGGCGCATACGCTGCCGCGAAATTCCTTCAGGGGAAAGAACCGGGCCTCTACGATATGTTTGACGTTTTGGGCCTGAAATAGGCGCAGAATGTGGTTTTCCAGGTCCGATTTTCTTTGGACTTTCCATTTTCCCCAGTCGGTTTTCTCTTTGGGGGACCGACTGGGGAATTCATTTTTTGGGGAACACATCTGGCAAGAAGAAATGATTCGGTCTCCAGTCGAACCTCCAGTTGAGTACCCAATGCCGTCTATTCTGCCTATTCTGTGGTGAGATCGTGTTTTAGGCAGAGCCGATCATCGGTCGGGCAGGCTGAAACGGAAACCGCATTTCTTCACGAAACTCTTCGATTAAAGAGTGAACGCCAATCAGCCGAAAATTTTATTCAGCCGGGAATGGGAAACGTACCGTACTTTTCCCCGGTATTTTGAAGAGAGATCCCCTGGTTTTTCTGAAAAACAGGTGGAAATTCATGATTTATCCCAACGGAGTTCAGCAGAAATGGAAGAAAATGTCCTCAACAGTGCGCGTCCTTACTCTCATGAATGGTACGAAAATGCCTGCGCGGTGCTTGGTGAGACGGTTTGTCGGGAACTTGGTCTGTTCGAGATCCCGGAAGATTTTCTTCTGAGCGTCGTCATGCCCGTTTTCAATGAGGAAAAAACGCTCCATGAGATCGTCGCACGGGTCGCCCAGGTCCCGATCCGCAAGGAAATTCTTCTGATCGACGATTTCAGCAGGGACAAAACGCGCGAAACGATGGAAGAGATCCGGAAATTCTATGAAGAGGATCCGATGAATACCGTCCGCGTGTTCTTTCATGAGATCAATCAGGGGAAAGGCGCGGCACTGCGGACCGGGTTTCAGAATGTCCAGGGGAATGTCGTCGTCATTCAGGACGCAGATCTCGAGTACGATCCGAACGACTACCCCAAACTGATCCGCCCGATCATCGAAGGGAAAGCGGACGTGGTTTACGGGAGCCGGTATATTCAGAGCGATCTTCACCGGGTCGTTTACTTCTGGCACACAATGGGCAATAAAGTCCTGACGTTCCTCTCAAACTGTTTCACGAACCTTCGTCTGACGGACATGGAAACGTGCTATAAAGTATTTCGGCGCGAATGTCTTGAGGCCATTCTCCCTAAACTTCAGCAGAACCGCTTCGGTTTCGAGCCGGAGGTAACGACATATGTGGCGCGGGGAAAACTGCGCGTTTACGAGATCGCCATCAGCTACGAAGGACGGTCCTACGCAGAGGGAAAGAAGATCGGCTGCCGGGACGGATTCAAAGCGATCTGGTGCATCGTGAAGTACGGTCTTTTCGCGAAGTAGCGGACCGTCGGCAGAACGATCGAGACAAGTGCAGTCGACAGATTTTATCGAGACAGGAATCAAAGACAGAAATACGGCACACAAAATGAGTCAGGACCCCAAAGGATTTTTTCGTTTTTTTGTGATTGCCGGCGCACTGACGGCTCTTTTCTACGCGCTCTGGCTGAGTGTGATCGGCTGCGGGAATCCGGAATATTTGAAAGATTTTCGGTCTGCCGTCAATCCGGATGCTGTGACGTACGTCCAGCTGGGAAAAAACATCTGGAACGAGGGCGTTTATTCGCGAAGTATCGGCGAGCCGTTCGTTCCCGATTTCAAATGGACGCCGACGTTTCCATTTCTTGCGGGACTGGCAGATCAGCTGGCCGGGATTCGCGGAATTCTGGTGCTGAACATCGGTCTGGCTTTTTTCACGGCCCTGCTTTTGGCGAAGATCGCGTTTTTCTGGACCCGTTCACGAGGGATCGCCTGCCTCATGTTCGTTTTTCCTGCACTCGATCCGCTGCTCTGGTCCGTAAATCTCCAGGTCATGTCGGACATGATGTTTCTTTTCTTTCTGATCCTCGGCGTTTACTGGACATTCCCGGTCCTTTTCCCGCCTGAAGATCTCAAACAATCCGAAGAGAATGGAATATCCGCAAGTCCGGGAACTGTCAGCGTTTCTGAAAAAAACGCGGTGCACGAAACAAAACGGAAATGGCGGACGTATGCGCAAAGTTTCGGCGGAGGCCTCGCATTTTCCGCAGCGATCCTGACCCGTCCAAGCGGGCTTTACGTCCCGACGGTACTGACGATCGCGTTCTTTTCGGCTCCGCTGGTTCGGTATTTTCTGCGCATCTTCAAGACTCTGAAACCGCATGAGGCATCCGATCTGGAGGTCTCCTCGAAAAAATCGGGAGCCTTGCTTCACCGTACCGGTCTTCTCGCGGTTTTCCTTGCGGGAGCACTGGGACCGGTCGTCGGCTGGATGGCGAGGAATACAGAAGTTTTCGGAAAGATCGCGCTTTGCGGCAATCAGAATATCGTGATGGTCTACTATTCCGGAGGAGGCGCATGGCAAACGGCTCTCGGATGCCCGCTGGAAGAGGCGCAGGAACGGATCGCGCAGGAATTCGACCTTCCTCCGAATGTGAAATGCCAGAATCCGGAAGCATTCGGCCTCGATCAGGGGGAAATCGACACGCAATTAGCGGAATGCAAACGTTCCGTCCTTTTCCGCTACCCGAAAGCGCTTGCGTTTTCCTCGTGCGTCGGAGTCGTGAAATCGTTTCTGGCTCATGAGACCAGGACGCTGCATCAGATCGCCGGAAACGAAAAGGCACAGACGGACGATTTTTCGGTCTGGAGCTCATGGATCTTCATCTGGTCGATCCTTTTCCAAGGAGCGGTCCTTTTGCTGGCGTTTCTGGCGATCCTGTGGAACGGGCGATCCTTCCTGACGCTTTTGGGATCGGATCAGGGAGCAGGGATGGC
>CAZRGJ010000093.1:0-9102 GCA_964599445.1 uncultured Planctomycetaceae bacterium
CACCGCGATCCGGTCACTGTCCTCGTCCAGTTCACGAAACGTGATGGTCCGGTACTGACGCTTTCCGCCGCGGTAACCGAGTGGCTCCACCACCGCAATTTTATCCGGCTGGATCTTCGCAAACCCGGCAAGACGGCACGCCACATTCGCATTGCTCATGGATCGATCCTCTTCACTTTCTCAATATTCTGAAAACTTTCTATCTTCCAGGCGAAATTCACTCCGCCGACTCCGGACTCTCCTGAACAGGATCCGCATTCGGTTCCCCATCATCCGAAGGGGCTTTCGAGTCCTTCTGTGCATCGCTTTCCGGCCGGGTTTCGGTTTCCGACGCACCATCCCCAGCTTCAGCATTCGTTCCGGAAGACTTCTCCGCATCCGCTTCAGCATCCGTATCCGCATCTGCTTTCTCTGCCCCCTCTGCATCTTCCGACAGTTCGGCATCCGGAGCATCCGCGTCCTTCCCGTCGGCGTCATCTGAAGCTCCTTCGTCTTCTTCTTCGAAGAAATCTTCCTGATTCCCAATGCTTTCAATGTAGTCCAGGGCAGCTTCCTTCACCATTCGGCGATTCGCGCGGGCGTCGTACGTTTTTCTTTTAGCACGGTCCTGGATCTCCGTTCGGGCACTCTGGATCATCTGATCGCGCTCGGCGACGTCCAAAGCGATCTCCTTCATGGTCTCCGCAAGAGCCTCTTCTTCCGATTTTGCCCCGCGTTCTTTATCGCGGACCACCTTTTCTTTCTCCCACTCCTTCATCGGAATGTCCACGACCTTGCCGGATTCCGAGTACTGGATCCTCAGCTGGAACATCAGCTCTTCAGGATTGGAAACGTTCGCTTCCTGCACGAACTGATCCCAATTCGCCCGGATGAACGCACGCTCTTCCTCGGCAAGTTTCTCTTTTTCACTCAGTGCCCGGTAGATCAGAGCCTGAATGCTGACTTCCTGCGCCTTCATCTCGCGGACTTTTTTCTCTCTTTCCCATTCTTCCTGCTGAATGTCCACGATGGCTCCGTTTTCGCCATAGCGCATTCCCATCTGGAAGAGAAGCAGCTCCGGATCCGCGACCTGCGTCTCATTCCGCAGGAAATCGTGCCATCCATTACGGACGATGTCCTTTTCTTCCTGCGTCAGAATGTAGTTTTTATCGACCGACACTTTGTAGATGATCTCAAACGGAGTCACCTTTTTCCCCTCAGCGATCTCGATCATTTTCTCACGGCGGATCTTCTCGACTTCCTGCCGGGTCGTGAGGATGCTCTGCTCCATCCGGTCGATCTCCTGCTGAGTCACCCAAATGTTCGTCGGCCGGTAAATGATGAGCGCAAACCAGATGAAAAGAGCCGCGACAAGCAGCACGACGAACAGACGCAAAATCACCATTCCCCACGAAATATCCGACGGGTCGGAAGAACGGTATGCCGTACTGTGCGCAACGGATCTCCGATTTTCAAATCGATCCAAATCTCTCATTTTATGGTCCTCTGAAAGGGGAAAAATCGCAGTCCGCGCGGACCGTCTGATCCGGCGAGACTGCACATTCTGTCTGTTTGCTCATGAAACCGCTTCCGGCAGAGTCCGCACGACAAGCGATCCTTTCGGAAGTCCGACCAGCTGCTCGATCACCGGGCACTTCACCATGAAAAGGTGGAGTACCGGACGAACTGCGGGCTGCATCGTCTCCAGATTTCCCTGCCCTTTGGCGATGACCAGATCCGCACGGTGGAAGATCTCGCGAAATTCCCCGGAAACGGCAGAATCCGGCGCACCGGGTACACTGCATCCGGTCGTGATGACGCGGGCGATCTCCGGAAGTCCGGCAAATTCGGCATCTTCCAGAAGCGCATCATTCACCGCAGCGCCTCCGCGGACCGCAGCCGTCACGGAAACATACCGGGTCAGCTCGGCGATCAGGAGAGCGTCCCACACGACCTCGCCGCAATTATCGCAGACGTAGAGAAGCGATCGGACCTCCGGCTTCTGAAGTTCTGCCTCAAAAGCAGAGACGTCCAGTCCAATTATCGGACGATTGGCGGCATCTTCAACAGTTTTTGCGATCTCATCGGCTGAAATCTCATGAAAAGTTGAAAAATCGATCACATTTCCCGCGATCGCGTATCGGATCGCCGTCTCTAATGGCGATCTGGACGTTCGGATCCGTTCACGAAGCATCGGAAGAAGAGACCGGGTCACGGAATTCATTCTGCGTTTGATCTCAAGGTAAGGATCCGGATCCTCCACAACATCCCGGATCATGGCATGAAGTTCCGCTCCGAGTTCCGGCGGCGTCCTGCGGAAATCGGTCTCGCTCATGAAACGTCCCGCCCCGCGAATGATCGCCTCGCGCTTTTCTTCATCGTTCGTCAAAAGCCACGCAGCATCGACTGCCTGACGAAAAAGACAGCCAAAGCATTTTTTCTGCATCAACATGAAAAATCGTTCCTTTACCGTTCAGGGCGGAACTTCGCCTCCGCCTCACTTTCCGCGTCCCATAAAACACCATCCGAAACAGGAACCCGACATTCAATATTTTCGACATGACAGGAAGAAAAAACCACAAAAAAACGGATCTTTCACCAAAAGTGCTCCAGTTCACAGATGAACCAAAAAAGGCATCCGGAAACGATTTCCGAATGCCTTGCGTTTCAATTAGGGGACCGTGAAAGTTTAGCGTTCGATCAGAGCGCGCATTTCAGGCGTGATCTCCATGTATTCGAAATTGCGGAACCAGACTTCTGCATCCGCGCTTCCGTGAAGCTGAAGACCGAATTTTCCGGTCAGTTCCGCCTGTTCATCCACGAAGTCGACGGTGCGGAAATCGTTCAGCAGATGGCAGAGACGCTTTCCGACGGCGACGGTGCACAGACTGTTCCATTCGCCGTTTTCCTTACGGACCTTCATGATGTACTCGTCATTGGTGGCGAGCCAGCCGCGGCCGCGGGTCTTGTGGCCGGCAGTATGCCAGAGAGCGGAGTCTTTTGCATTGCCGGCGATCTCATTCTGATTGCCGCGCAGCAGCCAGGAAGTCGGGACTTCTTCCGCACGATAGTAGAGCGCACTGTTTCCTGCGATGAAGCGATAATCGCAGCGAACGGCGAAATCGCCATAGTTCTTGTCCGTCACGACCAGACCGTCACGGACTTCCCCTTTGTCGTGGCTTCCGCGAAGTTCACCGGCTTCGTTGAATTCCCAGCATTCCGGAAGCACGTAGCGACATTCGCTCAGCGCCCATTTGCCGTCTTCGCCCTTGACGAAGAACGGTTTCCATTCGGAAGCGGGAAGTTCCTTGATGCGGATATTGCGCCACGCCATTTTGCCGGATTTGCCCGCGTGGATCTGAAGTCCAATGAAACCGGTGGATTCCACGACGTCCAGAACGTTCGCGACCGGTTTTCCGTTGACCCACGTGCGGAGGGACGGACCGACACACTGGATCTCGACTTCGTTCCACTCGCCTTTTTTGTACGCGGCGAAAGCTGCATTTTTCGCTTCGTCGGTGGTCAGCTGGTCATCGAGGAAGGTGCGGCCGTGCTTGAATCCGCGGCGGCCTTCATCGTAGATCTGCCCCAGTGCCGGATATTCCGCCAGTTCGCACTGGTAGCCGTACACGAGACCGTTTTCGCGGGCCTTGGAACGGAACTGAACGCCCGAGTTGCCGGATTCGAGGAATTTGAATTCCAGCTTCAGAATGAAGTTGGAGTACTCTTTGTTCGTGCAGGCAAACGTATTGTGCGGGGTATTCGGAGTGCAGACGCCGACGATGCAGCCGTCTTCCACATGGTATTTCGCACTGCCTCCGCGGATGGTCCAGCCGTCAAGGTCCTTGCCGTTGAACAGGGAAACGAAACCATCCTCAGCCGCCAGGACTGAAGAACAGAGTGCCGCGGCAAAAAGGAACGCCGCAAGGGTGAGCTTTTTCAGCATAAAAAATTCTCCTGAATTGAAAATCTTTCCGTTTTCCGATCTCTTCCCTTTTGAGGGTGGCGGGGAATTGGGAAAATCGGCAAAAAAACAAAAAACGAAAGAAACGAACATTTCGGATCGCATCATCTTCCCCATTCTACCACGTCCCGAACTTTTTTCCAGTACCGCAGACCAAAAAATTTCACTTTTGCGAAACTTTCTGGAAATTTTTCGATTCCAGCCACTCAATTCACGAACGAAACCGCATTTTGTGCAGTCTCAAACCGTTCAACAGTTTCTTTCGGAGCACATCCAATGCGTACGTTCCCGATCCTTCCCCGGTGCGCAATTGCCGGAAGATCCTCTTTTTTACGAAAATTTCCAGAAAACCACTTGCGGAGCCGCTTCTTTTGAAGTAAAATACCAAAAGACCTTTTGGTCTCCTGCCGTCTGAGGTCCCATTCCCGCGGGTCTGCCATCCCTTTTCAGGATAGTCCGGTCCGCCTCCCCCATTTGGATCCCCAAGAACCCCGCAATGAAAAAAACTGCGAATCTGAAAATACTGCGATTTACCGCCGCCCTCCTGTTTCTGGCCTGCTTTACGGCCGCAAGTCTGGGATGGAAACCGGTTTCGGAACTGCTCCAGCTTCAGCTCGGCCCAATGTTTGTGCGTCTGCCGGCATCATTTTCGTGGGGGATCCTCACGGCACTGGGGACCATTTTTTTTCTGACGCTCCTTTTCGGACGGCTTTACTGCGCGGTCTTCTGCCCGCTCGGGATCCTTCAGGAACTTCTGGGACGCGGACTTCAGGAGGTTTTCGGTCCGTCCCGAACGGATCTCCGAACCGCGAGTTCCTTCAAATGGCTCCGCTATCCGCTTCTGGTGTTCGTCTTGACGCTCGCACTGGCCGGCACGCTTTTTCCTGCGACGTGGCTTTTGCCGTCGTCGAACTGCGTCATGATGCTGAACCATTTAGCCTCTCCGGAAAGCGGCGCGTTTTTCGCAGCTTGGGGACTTCTGATCCTGCTGCTCGTTCTTGTGCGGCTTCGCGGAAGGATCTACTGCAATTCGCTCTGCCCGGTCGGAGCGTTTCTTTCGCTCATTTCCCGTTTTTCGCTCTTTCGTGTCCGTGTCCGCAAAAATTGTGTCCACTGCGGGATGTGCGAGAAAAAATGTCCTGCAGGATGTCTTGACTCCCAAACCGGCCGGGTGAATGCGTCGGAATGTCTCGTCTGCCTTGAATGCCTGACGGAATGCCGCGTCAACGCCCTCACCTACGCGCCGCCGTTCCTGAGGAAAGAGGAGCCGACGCCCTCCCCCCACTCCAATGAAATGCCGCAGGAAAGCGTTTCGGAAAGCGGTTCAGAAAAATCAGGAAACGTCCCGGAAAAAAAACGTTCCGAAACCGGCACATCCCCGTCCATTTCATCCCAAGGTCCGAATCTGGTCCGCCGCGCGATCCTCATTTCTTCAGCGACGGCAGCAGGAGCGGGTGTCGGGCTCTTTCTGAACCTGCACAACATTCGGAAACCGGATGAGCTGAAAGCGGACACCGAGCGTCAGGTCCTTCCGCCGGGTGCATGGTCCTACGAAAAATTCCGGACCCGCTGCGTCGGCTGCGGGCTGTGCGTCGGCGTCTGCCGCGGAAATGCCGTTTCGCTCTCCATGGGAGAGCACGGATTCTACGGCACGCTTCAGCCGTTCCTGAATTTCGATCAGGGGAAATGCCTGACCGACTGCGATGCCTGCATGAAGATCTGCCCGACCGGCGCGCTGGAAGACATTGGCCTGGAAACCAAAAAGAAACTCCGACTGGGCATCGGAAGCTACGATCCGCTCGGCTGCCGTGCATTTCTCGGAACGCATCCGTGCGCGAAGTGCGAGCAGGCCTGTCCGCAGAAGGCGATCTCGATGGTCGAGTTTCGCGGACGCAAGATCCCGAAATTCAACGACGATCTCTGCACCGGGTGCGGCGCGTGCCAGCTCATCTGTCCGAAAAACGTCATGCGCGTGATCCCGGCAGTCGAACAGACGGTCCTTGAGATCCCGGAGACGGAAGTAAAATCAGAAGAAAAAAAAGAAGGAGAAAACGCATGAATCGACGTGACTTTCTGCAGACTGCGGCCGCCGTTTCCGCCGTCTCTTCCGTGAACCTGGTCTCGACCGCCGAAAATATGTCCGCGGCAGGTCAGTCTGCCTCCGCTCCTTCCGTCCCCGCCCCATCTGCCTCCGCCTCCTCAGCGGTTTCTCCAGACGCTCCGCCGCAGGTTTTTCGGAATCCGTTCAAGGGCGGTCTTTCTCTTCCTTCGCTGGGGTTCGGCGTTTTCCGAATGCCGATGGACACGAACATATCGCAGAAGCTCGTCGATACTGCCATGGCGTCCGGGATCAACTATTTCGACACGGCGTACACGTACCTCGGAGGGAAAGCAGAGGATCTCTGTGCCCGGCTTCTGGCCAAATATCCGCGGGAAAGCTACTTTTTTGCCACGAAAATGCCGCCGATGAACCCCGGAAGCACACCGGCAGACCTCACGCGCATCTTTGACGACCAGCTCAAAAAAAGCCGCGTCGAGTACTTCGATTTCTACCTCTGCCATAATCTGCAGGTCAACTCGTGGGCACACGCAAAACGGGTCGGCATGGTCGAATTCCTTCAGAAGAAAAAGGAGGAAGGAAAGATCCGGAATCTCGGTTTCTCGTTCCACGACACGCCGGAACTTCTGGCAGAGATCGCCGATTTTCATCCGTGGGATTTCGCGCTCATCCAGCTCAACTATTTCGACTGGATCCCGTACCGCAGCGGTGAACAGTATGAAGTGCTGCGCAAACGCAATATTCCGATCTGCGTCATGGAACCGCTTCGCGGCGGTCTGCTGGCCAATTTGGGAGAAAAAGGGAACGCCGTCTTCAAAAATGCGGACCCGCACGCGACCGTCGCATCCTGGGCATTCCGTTACGTTGCGTCTCTTCCCGGCGTCTTTACCGTCCTGAGCGGGATGGACTGCATGGAACATCTGGCGGAAAACATTCAGACGTTCTCCAATTTCAAGCCCATCACCGACGCAGAGAAAAAAATCATCACGGCCGCCCTCGAAGCGTACGGATCGACGGGGTTCATTCCGTGCACCGACTGCAAATACTGCCTTCCGTGTCCGCTGGAGATCGACATTCCATCCGTCTTCACCATCTACAATCAGTTCAAAAGGACCATCGACGTCCGACCGCGTTTCCCTGGGATCCGTCAAATGGAGCTTAAAATGCTCGAACAGGCCAAAACGTGCGTTTCGTGCAAGCAGTGCCTGAATCGCTGTCCGCAGAAGATCAACATTCCGGAAGCGCATCGGCAGGTCGTGAAAGACGAAATGAAACGGAACGTCTGAACTTCATTCCGAAACCGTTTCCGAAAAAGACAAAAAAAGAGGCTCGGTACTCCCAGACATTCGGAGCTTTATTTGTCCGGGAGCCCGAAACCTCAAGATCACTGCGCCGGTCAAGTTTCTGTCATCCGGCGCATTTTATTTTCCGCACTTCGTCATTCAGCCGAAGCAGCATTTTCGCCCTTCGCGGCTTTCGCGGCAAGTGCTTCCGCGGCGTAGTCGCGGCGGGAGACGAATTCACGGATCCGCTGGCACAGCGCGTAGAGTGCCGGGATCAGCGCGATACCGAAAACCGTCGCGATGAGCATTCCGTAGAACGTCGGAATACCGATAGCTCTTCGGCTTGCCGCGCCTGCGCCGGTCGCCGTGACGAGCGGAACCACACCGAGAACGAACGAGAACGCCGTCATGAGTACCGCGCGGAATCGCTGGCTCGCGCCTTCCAGTGCGGAATCCACGATATTCAGCCCTTCCTCTTCATGCTGGACTTTCGAAAATTCGACCATCAGGATCGCGTTTTTACTCGCCAGACCGATGAGCATCAGCAGACCAAGCTGCGCGTAAATGCTCAGGTCGAGCTGGGAAAGCTCCAGACCAAACAGAGCACCAAGCGTCGCTACGGAGACCGAAAGCATGACCGGCACCGGGATCGTCCAGCTTTCATACTGCGCCACGAGGAACAGATAGCCGAACACGATCGCCGTCGCGAGAAGACCAAGGATCTTCCCTTCGTTCATGCTTTCCTGAAGCGTCATGTCTGTCCAGTTAATGGTGTATTTTGTCGCTTCGCCTTCTTTCGGTTTGATCGCATTGGCGGCTTTGATGTCCTTCATGAATTCACCGGAACTCTTCAGCGTTCCCGGTTTCAGCGTCGCGTTGAACGGCGCGGACATATACTGATTGAATCGCGTGATCGTCTGCGGCCCCACTTCAAAGTGAATGTCCGCAACACTCGTGACCGGGACCATCTGCCCTTCCAGGTTCTGAACGTAAAGATTCTTCACGTCATCCATGATGCTTCGCTCATCTGCGATAGCCTGGACCTGAACCTTGAAAGTGTAGCCCTGAATGTTGAAGTCGTTCACATAGTAGGACGACAGCTGGCTCTGGAGCGTACCGAATATCGCGGAGATCGGAACTTTCATCAGCTCGGCCTTTTCGCGGTCGATCTCCAGACGGAGCTGCGGCATGTCCGAGTTGTACGACGTCATGGCGAACATTACTTCGGGATCCTGCATCAGTTCACCGCCGAGCATTTTTCCCATCATGGAAAGCTCATCTGGAGTCACGCCGCCGGAAGAACTGAGCATGAACGACGCACCGCTCGTGGTTCCCATACCATTGATCGCCGGCGGTTTGAAGCACATGATTCGTGCTTCCGGGAATTGCGCGGCTTTCATCTGGAATCTTTCGTTGATCGCGTTGATCTGCATTTCCGGAGTCGTTCGTTGATCCCAGTCCAAAAGGTCAACGATCAGCATCGCGTTATTTTCCCCCAAACCGCCCAGCATACTATAGCCCGCAACTGCCAGCGTTTCATTCACACCGTCCTCTTTGAAGAAACTTTCTTCAAGAGCATTGATGACTCGCTGTGTTTCCGAAAGTGCCGTACCTGGCGCAAGCTCCACGTTGCACATGATCGCGCCTTTGTCTTCTTCCGGAAGGAAGGAGGTCGGCATCCCCGAGAACTTGAATCCGTTCGCCCAAAGCACCAGTCCCAGGACCGCCAGCGTCAGGATGGAACGCCGGACGAGAACTCCGCTGAAGAAAAGGAATCCCGAGCGGAATTTATCCAGACCGAAGTTGAACGGCACGAA
>CAZRGJ010000094.1:0-1896 GCA_964599445.1 uncultured Planctomycetaceae bacterium
TGCCCCCCACACCAACTCCCGGCGAATGCGCTATCTCGCTGTATCGCCGAATAAGAAAGCGGCAAAAATCACTCCGTGACTCTATTGCCGCACTCTTGAAAATGAGAGGCTCGCAGTCTCCCATTTTCAAGAGTTCTTTGATCTCCTGATTTTCTCTTTTTATGTTTTTTGAATATTTTTAGTGCTTTTCGAGTTCCCCAGTGTGATTCTGCGGATCTTCTATGGTAAAAGAAGAGACACCGGTCTCATCATCCCATCCGAAACGCATTTTCCAGCTGGTCCATCGCTCGTGCAAGCACGGAACGGGGCGCACCAATGTTCATGCGGAAGAATCCGGGACCGCCGGCTCCGAAAAGTACGCCGGGGTAAAGCCAGAGTTTCGCCTTCTCCGTGAAGAACGCGTCGAGTTTTCCGGAACTCATCCCAAGACTGCGGCAGTCGAGCCACATGAGGTACGTTCCGTCATGCGTGACGGGCTGGATGCCGGAGTTCATCTCCGCAAGACGCCGAGTGACCAGACGCACGTTTTCCTCAAGGTACGCACACAGCGCATCGAGCCATTCTTCTCCGTGACGGTACGCCGCCGCGGAAGCCGTCAGCGCCATCGCGTTGATTCCGAACCAGAAGGAACGCTGGCATTCTTTCACCACCGCCGCACGAATTTCCGGATCCGGGATCCACATATTCGCGGTCTGAAGACCCATGAGATTGAACGTCTTGCTCGGCGAGGTGCACAAAACGCAATTCCTCGCAAGCTCTTCCCCCAGCGTTGGAAAGAGGATCTGCCGGTTGCAGAAGAGCGCGAAATCCGCATGGATCTCATCCGAAATGATCCGGACGCCATGTTTCAGGCAGAGTTCTCCCATTCGGCGCAGTTCCGCATCCGTCCAGATGCGCGCGACCGGATTATGCGGCGAGCAAAGCAGAAAAACCCGCACTTTTTCCTGAATGATCTGACGTTCAAATGCCTCAAAATCGATCTCGTACCGGCCGTCCTTAAGGACCAGCTCATTCACGGCGAGTTTCCGGCGATTCGACACGATGATCTCCTGAAACGGAGGATAGACCGGCTGCTGGATGAGGACGGTATCCCCTTCCTCCGTCAAAGCGCGAATGGCGGCCGCGACGCCGAACATGACGCCGGGGATCGTCTGGTCCCACTCCGGATCCGGACGCCAGCCGAATCGGCGCTCCATCCACCCGCCAACGGCTTCATGATACTCCGGAAGCGCGTAAGTGTATCCGAAGACTCCGTCTTTCGCGTACCGAGCCAAAGCCTCGTGAACTTCCGGCGGCGACTGAAAATCCATGTCCGCGACCCACAGCGGGATCACATCCTGCGGTTTCCCGTACGTTTCATGAAATCCATACTTAATGGACCCGGTACCGTACCGGTCAATTTCCCGATCAAAATCAAACGCACTCACCGTATGTGCCTCCATTTTCAAACACGAAAAAACGAAACGGCAGGGAAACTCTGATTCTGGTTCCCTGCCGAGAATTTCGACTGCGCGACAGGGCAAACACCGACCGCGCAGACGATCCGTCTTTACTCTTTCGTCCCGACGATGAATTTCGACTGGATCGAAGCGAGTTCCAGACCGGAGATCTTCACGAAACCGGCTTCACGAGTCACCATCGACTCCGGCACAGGCGTCATTTCGCCGGTCATGGGGTCCCAGAACTCCAGCGTCCGGAACGTTCCGCGCAGCGAAACATCAAGCGACACGCAGGAATTCGAGGAATTGGCGATGAAATAGAAATCGCGTCCATCCTTCACCTTGTGGATGTACTGGATCATTCCATCGTAGTCGTGGTGCCCGTACGACGCAATGTCCACCGTCGGAAGCGGTTTGCCGTCATGCGAAACGATGCGGACGTCCGGAACCGCAATGA
>CAZRGJ010000094.1:1996-4630 GCA_964599445.1 uncultured Planctomycetaceae bacterium
TAGAAGAATGCCTTCAAATTGTCGATCGGGTAAACGATCCCAATGTCCGCGATGTGCTGACTGTACCGGAGGATCAGACTGATCCGGCTCACCCAGTCGCCGTACTGAGGAAGCGTCCCCTTCAGGTTCGCATTACGCCACGAAATGTCCGGCGGAATGTACATTTTCCCAGGGTCCGTCCAGATACCATGCGGAAGAAGAACGTTTCCGCCCCGGCAGAAGATCTCCATGCCGCTGCGGTAGAGCATCTGGTCATCAAATTGAGGTTTCCCGTTCTTGACGCCGTCGCGATAGTTGCCGTAGATCTCCACAAGACAGAGCGGTTTGTCGAACGTGACCGCTGCGGACGTCGGGACCTTGAATCCGTCGCGACCGTGACCATAGTAGTGGATCGAGTCGAAAAGCGGTGCGTCGCTCGATCGGTGCGTCAGCATTTCGTCTCCGCACATATTGTTCGGCTGGATCGTGTACGGGCCCTGAGGATGACCGCTCGACATCATCCCATGCGCCGCGCACCAATCGTGAACCACCTTCGGGTATCCGTCCGCGAAAAGTTCATTTCGCGTCGTCCAGATCCGAACGCGCGCCGAGGCCGTTTCCGGACCGATCGACATGAAGATCGCCGGATAATCAAGGGCCGGGGAGCGGCCGTAAAGTTCCTCATACTTCGCGTTGAATACGCGGGTCCAGTTCCGGCCGCCGCGGGTCTGCGTGATGGTCACGTCGTCAAAGAACGAAACCGGGATCGTCGTTCCGAAATGCTCCGGAAACCGCTCGTAGAATTTCTCGTACGTCAGAGAGAGAAATTTCTTCATCGCGTCCGGATCCATATTGTCCACTTTGTTCCCGTCCGTCACCGCGTAGAAGACCATGACCTTCCACTCGCCTTTCGGAACGTTCCAGACGATCTGCGAGTCCGTGACCTCCGCAGAAGCCTCTTTCGTCAGGTCGATCCGCTTCCACGTCTTGAGATCCATCGCGACCGCCGCCTGAATCATGCCGTCTTTCCAGTTCTGGTTCAGTTTCCGCGAAAAACGAAACTCCGATCTCTCTTTCGGTCCCGTGATGGTCCACTCTTCCATGTCGAGACGCTTCGTAATGTCGTCCGGGTAAAGCGCAAGCATCTTGCCGCCGGCGGTTCCTGACGGGAAGTCCACATCATCGTAAAACACGATCTTCTGTCCGCGTTTTTTCGCTTCTTCGAGGATCTTCCCGAAATACTCAAAGTAGCCGTCCGTCAGATACTTCGGTTCCGTCGGAACATGGCGTCCCAGCGGCAGGAAAGTGTACCCGCCAAATCCATTCTCAGTCCCCTTCTCGAAAAACTCGCGGATCAGCTCATCCGTCAGCGGACCGTTCGTGTGCCAGAGCGGAAGGGGCTTCAGCGAGATCGACTCGCCCGGTACGATCAGAGGCGCAGTGCGAAACTGTTCTTCAAGAGTACCGTTCCCGGACACAATTTCCGAATCGGCAGAAACCGTTCCGACACCCGCAAACAGCGCGGCGGCACAGACTCCCAGGCAGAGAAATCTACGCCCCAAAGGCAGAAATCTTTTCATGCTCTTAACTTTCTGAAAAAATAAAAGGCTGGTTTCAAACAAAAAAATCGATTTCCCTGTATTTTACCATAAAATTTCCCCAGCGTCAAGCGGTAAGCCGTAAAATTTGATTCATCCGGCCATGGTATACTGATACGAATGGGGAGAACTCTTCAGCAGAAACCATCTGGGATCTCCAGAACTCAATTGCTCTAAAATCAAAAACGCCAAAAGCGGGAAACGGCATGGAAAAACCGTTTCCCGTACCTCATGAAGAGACTGTCCTTCCTATACTCTACCAGATGAACGAGATCTCATCAAAGTAGAGTTTCAGCACATCGCCATGTTCGTGATTGCTCTCGGAAATCGTGATGCGCACGCTCGACGGAAGCCCCGAAACGGGCGGCATCCCATCGTAGCCCGCATTTTCGAGCGGAACGAACAACGTGTGCCAGACCCGCTCTTCCAGCTCCGGCGGCGTCGTGTACGAGAAACCGCCCGGCTGTACTCCCGCGTGGATCGGCGTTTTGTCTGCGTTGACCGTACGATCAGAATCGACGTAAACACGCACCAGAAGACCGCGCGGTTTGACGTTTCCGTGCGCTTCCCAATCTTTTTGCGAAACATAACCCGCCAGCGCAGGCCAGTTCGACGGGTACGGCCCCTGCGCAGAGGAACCGTCACGCTGTTTGTCCACCGTGACCGTCAGAAGAGCGCATCGCTCACACTTCGCGCCTGCCGGGACTTTCGCGCCTTCCACCATCTCGACCTTCGCCTCATCTTCCGAAGCGACGCAGCTTTCCAACGGGATCGAAAGACGCTGGATCGTTCCCTCGGCATTCCGGCGGGCAAATTCCGCCTGGAAAGGATCGACCCACTCGATCTCGCGCGGCTCGATGATGACGGAAGGAGCCGTCTTCTTATTCACGGGCGAGAATCGGTAAAGTGCCTCAATACGCTCCGCGATCCGGGTCCGGTACGCATCGAAACGTTCCGATTCCCAAAGGTGACGGTTCAGGTACTTCTTCTCCACGACGATGGAGTCCCAGATCTCCTGCAGCAGCGCACGCGATCGGGCGATCTCGGCATTCAGGGC
>CAZRGJ010000094.1:4640-9016 GCA_964599445.1 uncultured Planctomycetaceae bacterium
CTGAAGCGTGTAGAGGTAGCGCAAGTCGTTGATCCCCTCACGGAAACACTCCCAGTACGACGCCATGATGACCTCGCCGGTCTCCGGATGCAGAATATTCCCGCCGCTGGACGTCTCCAGCTCAAAATGATGTGGCGAACTCGCACGCCAGATCCATGGAATGAGCAGATCGAAACCACTCCGCCACAGTCCAAAACCGTACGTCATCCGCCCCCCCTTGCACATGATGACCATGTCCTTGCGCTCATACGAATTGTGGTTCGGATAGCACCAGTACTCGCGCTTGTGCCGACCGACCGTCTCCGCGTACGGCGGATCGAAGACCTGACTCGCGAAAATATCCACGACGGAATCGTATTCCGAAAATGAAAGATCGTGCGGTTCCTTCGTCGTGTAGGTCGGCAGGCCGGCATCATGAAACGCCCGGTAGACCCGCGTTCCGAATTCCGTCGATTCCGGCGCGATCTCATCCAGCGGACCGAAAATCATTTCCGGCGTTCCCTCAGGCAGCGCGTCGATGTCCTTTTTCAGTTCCCGGCACATGCGGGACAGTTCCGTGAAGAATTCCTCTTTCGGCGGCGTCAGAACGCGGATATGCTTTCCGAATTCTCCGCCATAATAGTACGACGCGATCCATGAGCAGCCCCCTCCGATCGTCGGGATCGGCCCGGCCATACCGTTTTTGCGCATCAGCTCAAGCCAGAAATCCAGCTCCGGAAAGAAAAAGCGTCTCTTCTCGCCGTCAAACCGCATCTGATAGACCGGACTGCGCGTGAATCCATAGTCGCGCATCGCGGCAAACTCCCGCTCCATCCGTTCACGGTCCCACTGCCCGTCGGCAGCTTTCGGCGGATAATAGTATGCAGAATAGTGTTTCGCCGGGTCACGCAAAAGCTCAAACCCCAGCACTTTCAGCTCGACAGGCAGCTCGGCAGAATGCGCTTCCGCACCGTCATCTCCCCACGAAATACGCACTTTTCCCGCGTAGATACCGGGTTTCATTTTGCTCGGCACCTTAAAAGTCAGGAAATACCGCTGGGGCACCTTCGCCGGCGCGTCCGTGACCGTCACGTCCTGCAGATACTCCGGAAGCACGCGATACTGCTTCGTCTTGGAAGAGTACTGCGGGTAGCGGATCCCGCGGTACGTCACGAGCCGAAGCTGAATGTTTTCCTGCGGGAAAAACTGCTCATCCAGGAGCATCTCGCCATCCAGTGTGCGGTTCCTGCAAAAATCCCCCGCAGTCACGCGCAGCGACGGAAGCTCCTGAAGCGGATAAACCGCAAAATTCAGCGTCTGAAACTGATTTCCAGCCGCAAAAAACTCCAGTTTCTCTACCCGCTCCTCTGCTCCGGGACGCGATTCCGGGTAAACAGCATCCACCAACGGACGCGAAAAAAGCGCGAAACCGCGGAGCTTCTCGCTCTCCGTCGGCTCAAATTCCGGTCGGGATTCATAGTACGGGATCCGTGTCCAGCCTTCCGGAGCCTCATCCGACGGCGGAAGCGCACGCCGTTCTGCCTGACCAGACGATCTCATCAGGCCTGCCGTTTCAGCAGGATCTGCCGTTTCAGCCTGACCTGAAGAAAATGCGGCCCCGACAAAAATACTCACGAACAGGACGACCGCAAAAAACGAAAATGCGCGAAAGGTTCCCCAAACACACCGCGGCATCATCTTCAGGCCCCAATGAAAACCCAGTGGGAAAGAATTCAGTTTCAGAAAATTACTCATGCTCGTACCTCGATTCTGGTTGGCGGGTGGCGGGAAACAAAAAATCCTCCGTGCGTCCACGAAAAACGACACGGATTCCAAAAGGAATGCGGAAACGCCCGAAAATTTCCAGGGAACAGAGTCTCCGCCTCCCAATAGCTCGTTCATTCTACCGAAAATTCGACTATCCCGCAAGGGGGACCAAAGAAATTCCCCAACCGGAAGCATTCCTCCGGAAATTTGGTTCTGCGGAAGAACCAGGCATTCTGAAAGTTGGTCATCCCAAATACCAGTTTTCCTAAAGTCCCGCTTTCCCAAAGTCTCGTGCACTTGGAAAATCCTCACATTCGGAAAACAGCGGAGCCGGTGACTCAGCGTTTCAGCGAAATGTGGAACAGCCTCACGCCCCCTTTCGGAACCGTACAGGTAAAATCTCCGGGAGAGACGGCCGTCTCCGTCTTTCCGGAATGCAGATCCTTCACGCAGATGCCGGAAACCGCCTCGCCCCCGAACACCAGAGAAAGTACAGTTTCCTCCTCCGCACGATCCGGATTCCCGATCAGAAGGAGCATTTCCTTCTCCGTTCCCCACGCAGAGTAAAGAAGATCGGGATTGCTTCCTGAGATTTTCTGCGTCCTTCCCGAAACAAACAGATCCTCGTACGGCCGAAGTACCGAGAGGGCACGTGCGTGCGCGTAGAAATCCAGCGGCGTATCGAAATCATCGAAACAATAGTACGTGATCCCGCCCGCACCATTCAAAAAACTTTCCAGGACCAGAAACTCCAATTTCTCCGGCTCAAATTCTCCATAGCATCCGGCAGAAAGCCATGGGATCAGCCGTGAATTTCCCAAAAGCTCGTGATTTTCGCGGATATTTTCGTGAACGTCCCGTTCCCGTCCCGCAATATAGAGCGAAGGCATCGCCATGTCGATGAACTCCGGGTACGTGTCGCGGAAATGCTCGATCGCATAAACTGGCCGAATCGGCTGCCGAGCGTAAGATCCGATGACCGGGACTGGAATTTGCGCACGCTGCGCCCCCAGATGAACGGCATCATGCAGATCCCGCACGATCTCCCGTCCCTGCGTCAAAAGAAATTTCTCCCGCATTTCCGCCTCAGGCATCGATTCCGCATCATGTATTCCGGGATCAGACTGACTTTTCTGGAAGAGTTCCCAGGCCGCCCGGCATCTCTCGCATTTTTTCGAACTGGTCTCTGCAGAATGCCAGCACTCAATGTCGAAAAAGACAAAATCAGGAGACGTTCTCTCCACACACTGCGCGACGCGTTCCATCTCTGCCGCGTAAAACTCGCCGCGATACGTCGGGCAAAGATCCGTTCCGGAAGCCCCTTCGGCAGGCTGACAGAATATCTCGTGCCCGGCTTCTTTCTTCCCCATCATGACGTGAAGCGGAGACTCATTCATGACGACCCGGAAACCCGCCTTCCGTGCCTCACGCAAATATTCACGCATCGGCTCACACTGCGCATCATCTTTTGGCCAGGACCTGGGAAACGTTGGCAGCGCATTAAATCCAAGACGCCGATAGTTTCTGAAAAAGTCCGGCCACACCCACTGCTCTCGCTCACCCATCCAGGCCAGACTGACGTGAAGTTTCTCGTACGGAGGAAATTCCGGAAGCGTCACCGCCCGGATCGGTAAAATCGCCGCGAACTGGTCCACACCGTTGACCCGAGCGTAAAGTTTCGCCGGCGGGATCTGCTCCTCATCTTCAAAACCAACTCCGTTTCCAATTCCGTTAGTCTCGCCATTCTTTTCAGTTACGGATGGCCACACGGTCTCATCAAGCTCCAAATAGAGCGTCGGAAGCTGGAAACCCATACCGCGTTTTGGAAGCGGAAAAACAAAACGGAAGTACGGCACACGCCGATCCGGGATCCCTGCCGCCTCCAATTCTCCTGCGGTTCCCATTCCTTCGGCAGGGTGGGGAAGAGCTCCCTCGCAAAGAACACCCGCAATATTCTGCCATTCTGATGGGATCTCGTCGGCATTTCCCGCACTGACGCTCACCCCGCGAGGCAATTCCAGGACCAGTTCCGCGGAACATTCCGCTCGGGACGAGTTTCCCTCTGCCGTTTTTTCTCCTGATGTCTTTTCTGCTGGTGCTTTTTCTGCCGGTACATTCTCCGCCGTCCCGACTACTTCACGCAAATCCATGAGCTGAAAATGCTGCGGAAGGCGCATTCCCCGCACGATCCCCAACTCATGCCAGCGCGTGGAGACTACGAGACCGGAAAGCGGGAATTTTCGGGGTACCGACGCATATGCCGCATTGAATTCCGCACTTTTCTGATTGGAAAGCACCGATCCCGGCACACGGATCCCGCTCGAGAAATTCCCAAAATTCCATTCATCTGAGATCGCTCCTGCGGTTTCAGTCTCCTCCGCTTTCGATTCTTGCGCATTCGGTTCCTCTGCCTTGAGGATCACCAGCTCATCCGAAAAAACGCTGGCCGTCGCGCCGGTGATCTTCAGAAGCACAAAACGGGCATCCGCCTGGATCTTCAGAGAAAACGGAAATACCTGTGTTTCGTACATCGGAGCCGCCTCTTCCAGATAGAAAAACCGTTCCCAGTCCGCCTGTGCGGACTCACACGGCATCAGTTTTTCCATGGAAGAGGCGGGGAAATAGTCGAT
>CAZRGJ010000095.1:0-8897 GCA_964599445.1 uncultured Planctomycetaceae bacterium
TGATCTTCGAAACGGCCTCTCCTTCCGGGATCGGCAGTTCAACGTCCTTCGAAAGGAGCGTTCCCGCCGTCTGGTACGCCTCGTAAAGTGCCTTGACCTGTTCCATATTCGACGCCCAAACTGGAAGTTTTCCGTCTCCCTCGATCACCGAGCCAGCCGTCAGGCACGAATCGGCCCCGACCGCCGAAAGCACGACATTCGAGCAGTCCGCATCCAGCGTGACTTTCCGAGTGAGCGTCACGTCACGTATGAGCCGGTACGTCTCTTCATCCGCGATCTCAACATCAGGGCCATTCTCATCAAGTCTGGCGTCCTTCAGCGCATCCCAAGAAAGGATGGTCCCCTCCTTCAGGACCGTGCCGGCCGTCAGGACAGAATCGACTTCCGGAAGGACCTGAACGTCCGCGGCACTCTGCGCGACCTGAACGTCCGACGTGATCTCGCCGGAGATCTCCGCTTCCCGGTGCGCTTTCAGACTTTCGTCTGACAGACCGACCGAAACGGCATTCCGGATCGAAATGGTCTGCACGGCAGAAACACCATCCGCGTTGGTCACTTTGAGAGTCAGGTCCGCTGCCGAACCGATTTCCAGCGGCAGAGCGAATTTCCCGGTTTCCGGATCCGCGGAGATCTGCGTTCCGGCAGCATTCTCGAGCGCAACGCTGACCGGAGGTGCTCCGGAAAGGACTTTTGCCCGCATCGTGTCGAGTACCGTGCCGGTCTCATCCAGCGCATCGACCTGAACGAGCCATTCATTTTCGCCGTACTGAACCGTTTCGACCGTGAACCAGACGGATCCCGCGTCAAAGACGTCAAATCCGGAGTTTCCGCTCGTGAACTCAACGCTCGTGAATTCAGGATGATCCAGATCTTCGCGGATCACCAGAAGGATCGAGAAGACGCTTTCCGCCGTCTGCGCTCCCTCCACGGAATCCGCGGCCGCACGGACCTGGATCAGGACGCCGTCCGTCACGAAATCCGGAGTGTTGGCCGTGAATTTCAGGATCCCGTTCGCGTCGATCTCCGTCTTTCCCTCACCCGGCAGCGAAGCGATGGAGAACTGGAGCGTTCCGCCGTTGACGTCCCGGATCCAGTCGTTCAGATCTGCCGAGTACGTCCCGGCTTTCGAATTCACCCCCTCGCGCCAAATGTACTTTCCGTCCGTCGTTTCGATTCCGGAAGCCCAGACCGGCGGCAGATCCGCATTGGAAACCGTCAGCGTGATCCGACTCTCGCGCAGTTCCCCGGTACGGGAATCTTTCATGGTGCACGTCAGGACGGCAGTTCCGAACCACCCGGCCTTAACGGTGAATTTTCCGTCTTCCCAGGTCACGTTTTCTCCGCTCGTGCTCTCTTCTGCCGGCACGACCGACTCAATGGCCCAGACATTCGGATCCAGATTCTGGACCGCGCACAGATCGCTTTCGAAAGTCTGCTCATTCGCGGAACGGCTTCCCGAAACCGTCAGGTCAAACGGTGCGCCCTGGAACGTGAGGGTGAGTGCCGCCGGCGCACTCGCGAGCTGCGTTTCAGAATTCCGGACCGTGTAGAGCAGTTCCGCCGTCTTTCCGTCAAGCAGATTCCAAAGCGTCGGCTGCGAGTCGGAGATTTCCTTTCCCTCCGCATCCAGGATCCGGTCCATCACGATCGAAACGGAACCGGGAACCGTCGGTTCACCACCGGAAATGACGACCTGACCTTCAAAGATCTCGAAACGGAACTGACGTCCTTCCGCGTCACGGAGAACGAGGAATTTTCTGGCGGAAGTCTGCGATTCATTTCCGGAACTTTCTCCCGTTTCGCCGTCCGTACCCTCCGGAGCGGAAACGCTTTCCGAGACGATCTCGACCGTGAATCCTCCGAGCTCCGGCGATTTGACAGTCAGCTCGCCGACTTCCAGAGCATCCGCATCTTCTGCCGGATCTTCATCCGCCCCGCCGTTCACTCCGTTAAGAAGCTCCACGGTAACGTACTGCTGCCCCATGGAAAGTTTCGCATCCTGCGCCGCCGCAAACGGAGCAGACGGCACATTCACGACCGCAAGCGGAATGGTGAGTTCTGCCGTATGTTCCGTCCCGGTCTGTGTCCCGGTCTGCGTCCAGACCGCCTTGATGGTCAGTTCCGCAGAACCATAAGCGGACGGAGCCGGCGTGAAAGTCAAGTTTCCGTCTCTGATCGCCGGAGCTTCCGCGAAAAGCGTAGTGCAGTGCGCATCCCGCGAGCCGTCCTCGTTCAGCGTCCAGCCGAAGACCTCATTTTCAAGGACTTCCACCGTGAAGGACGGAGTCTGTTCCGCGTCAGTCACCGTGTACCCGCCGAAAGCCAGCGCAGGGTCAAACGCATTTCCGAGCGTGAAGTAGTCTGAGAGCGCCGCCGTGAACGTTTCCGCACCTTCGGAAAGCTCGATCTTCGCGTTTTCTGCGGGAGTCAGCGTGAAACCGGCCCACTCAATGAGTCCCGCGATGGTGAGGTACTCTGTCTCCGTGTCCGGAATGACGCTACCGTCCGCCCCGATCTTCGCGGCAGAAATTTTCAGCGTGAAGTTCCCGTACTTCTCAACGGACGGCGTCCAGCGGAGAACGTGCCCGTTTTCTTCAAGCGAAACATTTTCTTCCTGCGTCTCGCCAACGAAAAGCGCAAAGTCCGTCACTTTCCAGGCATCGTTTTCGCCAACTTTGAAAATGCAGTTCGTGTCCAGCTCATACGTTCCCGTTTCATTCTGAATGACCGAGATCCGGTCCGAAATGACCTCAACCGGAGAGGCAGTCTGGAAAATACGGAAGGAAAGAACCCCTTCTTCATCTTCCGGAGCCAGTCCCCATTTGTCGCGGACGACGACAGAGATCTCTCCCAGGACCGTCTGCCCTTCAATGGCGTTCAAGTCATTGCAGAGGAACGTCAGGACGTAATTTTCGCCGCTTTCATCTTCTGACGCATTCACCTGAATGGTACCCGGCGCAAGTTCCGCAGCCTGCGCAAACTGGAACGCGATCGCAAGCGCGTCGCGGTTCTCCGCGCTGCCGTCTTCCGCAAGATCGTCATCCGTGACCAGAGCCAGGAGCTGCTCCTTCGAGAGCGTGATGGTGTGCGTCCGAGTTTCGGCATCAAACGCGGCTTTCTGATCCGGAAGCGGCTCCGCGTCTTCCGCAAGGACCGGCCGCGAGTCGAAAATGACGTTCAGAAGAGTGCTTCCGGAAGTCAGGCTGATATTCCCTGCCTCATCGATGAGCCAGAAGTAGAGCGTATTCATGCCGTACTCCAGCGGGATCCCTGCCGTTTCATCATAGAGGACGGCTTCCTTCGAATCGTTTTTCAAGGAATAGAAGAGGCGGTCATTCTCTTCGGCATTTGCCGACAGAACTTCGAGACGGAATTCTTTCTCAAGGCAGAAAGATCGTTCTTCATGCACAAAAGTATTCTGCGGCGAGAGCGCGACGATCTTCGGCACCGTAAGGTCGATAAAAACCGACAGCTCGCCCGGAGTGCGATTCACGTTCCCCGCAACGTCGACCGTCTGAATGATGAAACGATGCTCTCCTTCCGCCAGTTTCGCACTGGGGTAACTCAGCGAACACGTCCCGGTTTTGGGATCGACGATTCCGGATGCGTACTGGATCTCCGACGTATTTCCGTTCCCGTCCGTCACCAGACGCAGGATCTGGACCAAGTCTCCGTATTTCGACGGCGTTCCGGAAATCGCCAGCTCAAACTCGGGATTTTTATTGACGCAAGACGAACTGGTCCCGGTCTGTTTGAGCGTCATGGACGCAGAAAGTTCCGGTTTCGTCCGATCAACGAGAACGTCGAAGAAATCTTCGGGCAGTTCGCCGTCATCGGTGGAATCGTTTCCTTTTTTATCTTCACCCGCAAGGTAGAAGGAGTAGAGGCCCTCGTCGATGGGGGAACCATCTGTTTTCGTCAGCGTCAGCGTGAACCGCCCGCCGGTCCCGTCGGCATTTTTCTCATACGTGTACGAATACGAGAAACCGTTCGTGCCGGCTCCGCTGGAATTTTCCAGAAGTTCCAGTTCCGAAAGAATCGTCTTCTCCCCGTCTGTGCCGGCATTCTGCACGATGTCGCACTCTGCATCCAAAATACCGGAAAGATCGTAGATCTGTCCCGTGATGGTGAGGGAGTTCCCGTTCGCGACGAACATTCCGCTGGAATATCCAGAACCTTCAACGTTCACGTTTTTCCAGACCGGAGCTTCATCGTCGTGCGTGTAGACCGCTTCAAAGGAGAAGTACTCCGTCTCTCCGAATTCGTCTGTCGCCGTGACTTCAATGAATGCCGCGAAATACCATTCATCTTCCGTGGGACGTTTTTTGAACGTGATGGTCAGATTCTCGCTGTACGTTCCGGTTTGGGAAACCGCGATCTCTCCATTCTCTTCATCGAAATTCTCGACAGAAAAACGGAGCTGTTTCTGGTCCGAGAAATAGTCGTTCAGATTCAGTTTCTTCACCGTTCCGGAACCGACCAGCTGCGTGATGCCGTCGGCTTCCAATTCCCATCCCGCATCGGAGATCTCTGGGAAATCGTTCAGGAAGACCATGAGCGAAAGCGGCTCTTCCATGGCGTTCCCCGCATCATCCACCGCCTGGATCCTCACGATATTTTTGCCGTATTCGAGCGGAATGTCGGTCGTGGAGATCCCGGACGACGTCCGTCCTGCCGTCTCGTGAATGACCGAGATCTCAAAACGCACCTCCGAATCATCCAACGCATCGACCCACAGACTGTACGTGCCGTCCTCATTCAGGTCTTCCATCGTGAGGTAGAGGGAATCCGGTTCGTAGGCGTCGCTCATGGCATACTTGCCGAAATCGGAGGAAGCGTAGTTCAGATTTTCCGTTTCGAGCTGCGGAGCCGTGGAATCCACCGTAACGGAGATCAGATTTTCTTCCAGCTCCAGAACATTTCCGGCAGCATCGACCGTCTGGATGCGGAACGTGTGCTCGCCATCCGCCAGCGTTTCCGTCAGGAAGTAGCTCAACGTACCGAATGTTCCGGACTCCGCATCATATTTAGCCTGCGCGTAAAGCGTTTCCATCTCCCATCCCGTTTCCGTTTCCAAACTCTCCTGAAGGAAGATCTGCACATGAATGCCGTACTGCGTATCCATTTCAGACGGCATACCGGACGGAGTCACGGCAAACCGCGGATTCCCGCTCACGACCGTTTCCGAAACACCGGTCGGGATCACTGCGGCAGCTGCCCCAAGCTCCGGAGCTGCCGTCCGGACCGCGATACGGATCTCCTGCCGTCCGTTTTCCATCGTCGAGGCATTCCCCAAAATATCCGAGCCGACGATGCAGAAAACGTAGTTCCCATCCTCTGCCTCTTCAAACCGGAACTCGAATTCCTGAGTCTGCGCATTCCATCGATACGTAAACGGCAGTTCCTCGGACGCATTTTCCAGAAGATCCAATTCCGACCAGTAGACTTGGCCGTCTCGCAGTATCGTGAGTTCTGCAGAAACGATCTCGGACGCATCTTCCAGCTTGCCCTTGATGGAGATCGTGTCCGAATTCAGCAGATAGTCGAACGCACCGTTTGCGGCATCTCCGTCTTCCGGCACCAAAATGCTTCCTTCTACGGAATCAATGTGCCAGCGCGGTGCATCGCAATCCGTCATGCACGTGAACTGAAATTCCAGTTCCGTACTCGGATTTTTCGCGGTTCGGGCCGTGAGGGTGATCTCCGTCTGGAAATATTCATCCGCTTCCGGTTTTTTCAGGAAATCGAAATACAGAATGCCGTCCACAATGGACAGTTTAAGCCATTCTTTCGCTTCCTCCGGGCAGTCGGCTTCGTAGATCAGTTCATCGGTGTGCGAGAAAAGCTCGGAAAGGTCCAGCGTTTTCTGTTCCTCGGCACTCACGTCAAGAAGCAGTCCGTACTTCTGAAGCAGGCGCCCCGCTTCGGTCAGGACCGGCGGATTTTCCCAGACGACGAGACACGTGAACGATGCCGAATTCCCCGCATGATCCGTGACGGTAAAGACGATCTCATTCTGTCCGTCTTCCAAAGCGAATTCCCACGCCATACTTCCGTCATCCTTCTGGGTCGGCGCGATCTCTTTTCCATTCTGCGTACAGACGATCTCCGCAATGTTCTCTTCCGCGATCTCCGGCACGAGAACGAGCGTTTTGTTTTCCGCCAGCATGGAGTTGAATTCTTCACTCTCTCCGACCCGGTGGTTCAGAACGTACCCATCCACGTTCGAAATGACCGGAGCTGCCGAATCCACGCGGATCTCCGTCTCATTTCCTTCCGCTTCCGTAATGTTTCCGGCCGCGTCGATCGTGCGGACGACCAGCGTGTAGGTGCCGTCGGGGAGTTTCTTGTCGACGTACGTCAGCTCACCTGCCGTGCCGGTCTGCGGATCGATCTCTCCGCGTGCGTAAAGTTCCGAAAGTCCCTCAGAATTCCGAATGAGGATCTCCACCCACGTCCCATACTCTGCATCCGGACCGTTCAGCTCTCCTTCAGCCGAGACCGTGAGTTCCGGTTTCCCGCTGTTCCACTGCGAAACCTCGATCTTCGCAGAAACACCCGGCTTCACCGTATCGACCACGACGCGGATCTCCTGCGGTTCCGTCTGCGTTTCTTTTTCAGGATCGCCAGCAGATCCATCTTCCGATCCGCCGTTCTGTCCATCCTTCGATTCCGTCATGGAGAAAACGTAAAGTCCGTCTGCTGCGCCGGAGATCGTGAGGGTAAATGTCCCGTTTTCCGCATCGTAAACGTACGTCAGATCGCCGTAGGTGCCGGATCTCGTGAGGTCGATGTCCGCAAAGGCAGGCTCGCCGTTGCGCGAAATGTTCAGGATCGCCGCTTTGCCGTCTGCGGCAGTGAGCTTCCCTTTCATCTCCAGTGTGTCTTTTGCGATGATGTGCTCCACATCCGTCAGCGATTTTTCCGCGTAGTCGCCCGTGACGGTCACGTCCGAAATGACGGCGGCATTACGCCGATGGGTGAGGCGGAATTTCAGCGTCACTTTATTCCCTGCCCGGTCTTCCGCTTCGATCTCAACGTCCGCGGTCAGCGATTGCCCATCTTCCGGCATCGTATTGTACTTGAAGCTCAAAATTCCATTCGCGTCGATGGTGAGTTCTGCGACTTTGGAATCACTGGAGACCGCCTTGAATTCCAGATCATTTCCATGCGTGAACATTTTGGAAAGATCCACAGTTTCGTAGTCTTCCGCCTTCTCGGACCACTCCTGCACGAAACCGTTCTTCTGGAGTTCTTCGCCTTCCGAAGTCAGAGCCACCGGAATATCACAGTAGACCCAGCACGTTTTCGTGAGTTTCAGTCCCTCGGAATCCGTGACGGTGAAAACGATTTTGTTGATGCCCGGCTTCAGCTGGAATTCGTAGGTAAATTCCTCGCCGTTCTCCGAACCTGCCTGCGGGACCGGCTCTCCGTTGAGGGTACTTTCCACCTTGAACGGATTCGTTTCCGTCTCGCCGTCTTCCGGAGCGTCCGCTTCCGGCTCTTTTTCCGGATCATCTGCCGTTTTGTCCGCGTTCGTGACTTTGACCGTCAGAGTCAGTTCTTCGTCTTCCACGCGCATGGAATCGAAATCTTTTGCGTCAGCATCGTACTTGAAGTCCAGAACATAATCCGGAACCGTGAGCGTCAGCGAGGAACGCACGTAATTCACCGTGAACGAAAGCGTGCAGATCTCCCCGAGCGCGTTGAGCGCCGCGACAGTGACTTTTGCGGAAATCGTTTCGCCTTCTTTCGGCGTCTGCTTGAAATCAAACGTCAGGAGTCCGTTTTCCCCGACTGTTGCCGTCAGGAGTTCTTTGTTGGACGTCATGGAAGAGAACGTCAGCCCGGAATCATACGTGAAATAATCGTAGAGATCCAGCGCACGCAGGTCTCCGCCTTCGGAATACTTGAGCGTCAGACCTTCCTTCTGGAGCGTTTTGCCTTCCTCGGAAAGTTCCAGTTTTTCGGAGAAATAGACGAGGCATTCCTGTTTCGTGACGTTTCCTGCCGCATCCGTGACGGTGAAGACTATCGTGTTGATGCCCGGTTTCAGTTCAAAATCGTACGCATACGTTCCCTCTTTCGCCGGGGAGACCGTCTTGCCGTCCTGCGTGCAGACGACACTCTGGAGATTCGCATCCTCTGCCTTGACGGTGAGCGTCAGCTTTTCGTCTTTCACGAGCATGGAGTCAAACGCATCTTTGCTCTGGTACTTGAAGTCCGGTTTGTATCCGTCGACTTCCACTTTCGGCGCAGTCGTATCGACGATGACCGAAAGCTCTACCCCCGTTCCCTCGACCGCATTTCCTGCAAGGTCAGTGAGGAAAACCGTCAGTTTGTGCGTACCGTCAGCCAGTTTGAAGGAAAGTTCCGTATCGGCGATGAGGACTTTCCCGTCTTTTTCGCTGATTTGGGACTTCTCGAGCCGTTTACGCGTGATCTGCTTTCCTTCCGCATCGTAAACCGTGACGTAAAGCCCGTCTTTCGGATCATTCAGGGCATCGAGGAGCATGTCCGCTGCCGTACCTTCTGCCGCAGATGCCGAAACGGTCAGCGTGACCTCTTCGGTCTTCACGACGGCGGATTCCGCCTCTTTGTCGTCCGCATTCACGGCATTTTTCACCACGGCAGCATCCACGACAGCCTGCGGAAGCACGATGTCGATCGTCAGCGTGTACGTGTTCGAGTCCATCGTGTGTTCCGGATCGTTCCACAGCTCCATCGTCAGAGTACCGCCGCAAACCGAATCCTTCGGGAAAGAAATCGTAAAGGAACCGTCTTTCTGGATCGTATACGTCAGCTTCACGACGTCCGTTTCCGCAGCGTCTTTCGCCTGATTTTTGAGCGTAAATATTCCGTCCTTCGTCAGATCCATCTGTCCGGAATAGACCGTC
>CAZRGJ010000096.1:0-8831 GCA_964599445.1 uncultured Planctomycetaceae bacterium
ATGCTGTCTGGAATCCGAGATGCGTATGGCCGGTCTTCAGGACGTGGCGTTTCACGAATTTGAAGTCTGGAGTATACTGGTAGACGTAGTTTTCTTCGTAGCTGTCCGGCAGGCCTCCGACGACGTAGAAGAAACCGTCCCGATACGCGATCCCTCCGGCTCCGTGAACGACTTCCGGCACGTCGTATTTTGCGATGAAGGAAAGGTCCTCCGTGCGGAACGTCCAGATCTCGCTGACGGCTTTTCCCGGCTCTTTGTTGAACTGTCCGCGGTTTACGGCGACGTAAACGACTCCGTCATGGCAGCAGAGGTCGCCGTGGTGGTTGGGGACGTCGATCTTTTTGAGGAGTTTTCCGTTTCCGTCCGTTTTGGCCAATTCTGTCGTGAAGGCCCAGAAGATATTTTCGCCGTCATTGTCCAGCCCCTGAAGATGGCCGCCGTAGGCACCTTCGCACAGGATCTTTTGCGGAGCGTCGGCAGCCTGGGAATTTCCGGCAAAACAGGCAGTTCCAGCAGACAGAATGAGGGCGAGGATGAAATTTCTTCTTTTCATTTTCATGTTCTCCTTGATTTTTCAGAGCCGTTGGGAAGGGAGACTCGATTTTGAGTCCGAGTTTTGGAGGGGGGAAGGAAAAGTCCACCCTGACGCCATTTTATCATATTTTGGCGGGAGAGTAAATGGTTTCCGGGAGAATATTTCCCAAAAAGAGGAAATTTTCTCCCGGTTTCAATAGCGGTGCGAAAGTTTAAGGAGGTCTTCCGCGTTTTTCAAAGCTGGCCGCTGATTTTTCGTCCGTCGACCAGTTCGTAGGCGAGAGCTTCCATTTCCGCACGGACTCCGGCAAGCGTCTGCTCGCGTTTCATGAGGACTTCCTGTTTCTCCTTGAGTTCGCGTGCCAGCTGTTCCAGCTGCCGTTCCCGTTCCATGAGATTTCCGGCAGGATTCATGGAGGCGGAATTGCCGCGGAGGGCATCTTCGCGCATCTGCTGGATCTCCAGAGCGGCCTGACGGCGCATTTTTTCGCATTCAAGCCGGGTCTCTTCTTCCAGCTGACGCGCTCTGTCCTGAGACTGCGAGAGCATCTCTTTCGTCTGGTTCATCCATGCGGAACCGGAATTTCCGGACTGCTGTTTTGCCGTGAGGATGATCGCATCGGAGTGCGTCTGGGCGTTCTGGATGATTTTTTCAGCCTGTTCGCGGGCGATCTTGAGGATCTCGGCCGCCTGCATCTTGGCGTTCTTCACTTCCTGCTGGATGAGCATCGCTTCACGCTGCTTCCACTGGGAATCCATCGATTTGTATTTTTCCTCGAAGGAAGCAAGCATTTCCTGCTCGATGCTGGCACGGCGCAGTTCCATTTCGTGCTGGAAATCATTGCGTTCCCGTTCCAGTTTTTTCTGTTCCATGACGAGCTGGGACATCTGGAGAGACGCCTGGGCTTTTGCGTCTTCCACGATCGTTTCTGCCCGTTTCTGCACATCTGCCAGAAGGGAGGCCGCGTGTTCGTTTGCTTCCGAAACGATCCCTTTTGCCTCCTGAAGGGCATGAAGCTGGGATTCTCGGACCTGGCTTTTTTCCTGTTCCAGAAGAGCCTGGGCTTCTTCCAGTTCCTTTTCGCGTTCTTCCAGTTCTTCGGAATGATTCTGGATCATCGATTCCGCTTCCTGCCGGATCTTGTCGATCTCGAACTGCGCCTGGTCAAATTTGTGCGCGATCTCTGCTTCTGCGTCCTGGATCATGCGGGCGCACTGTTCCTTCGTCTCTTCGATCTGCATCTGCGAAGCCGATTCCGCCGCCTGGATCATTTCGGCACAGCGATGCTCCGCATCTTCGACCTGCCGGCGTGCTTCATTTTCGGCGTTTTCGATCATGCCGTCGCAGATCTGCCTGGTCTCATCCAGCTGTTTCTGAGCATTGGCTTCTGCGTTTTGAAGGATCTGGACGCCTTCCGTCTGGGCATTGAATCGTGCTTTGCGGGCCTCTTCTTTCAGGGAATCCAGCTCTTTGCGCGCATCCTGTGCTTCGACCTGCCATTGCGCTTCCAGTTCTTCGACCTTCTGCTGCACTTTTTCCTGAAACCGGTCGTTCAGTTCCTTGCGGGCATCCGCGAGTTCCTGCATCTGCGTCCGCCGGTCCTTTTCGAGCTGTTCTTCTCTTTGGATCAGCCGGGCTTCCGCAGTTTCCAGACTCTGTTCCCGGTCACTGATCTGTTCCATTCGGCTCTGGACCTGTGCACTGGCGTCCGTGATGAGCTGACGGGCAACTTCACGCTGCTTCTTGAGGTACTCTTTCATTTCCTCAAACTGCTCGCGGGATTCCTGCTCAAACTTTTCCTGTTCCGAAGTCAGCCGGGCACGGAGATTTTCGACCTCACGGATCTTGCTCTGAAGATTCCGCCGGTTTTCTTCCTGAGCTTCCTGAAGACTTTTCTCTTTTTCTGAAAGTGCAGACGCACGTTCTTCCAGGTGCTGCTGGATCGTTTCCAGTTCACGGCAGCGCGTTTCGTAATTTTTTTCCGCCGTCAGAAGAGAAAGGATCCTCTGTTCCAGCTCGTCCGTTTCCGCTTTCATTTTCTGCGATTTCTGATCCAGTTCCTCTTCACGGGTCTGGAATTCCTGACGCCGGCGAAGTTCTTCGGATTCCTGGTTCATGATGCGCTTTTTCAGATCTGCCTCTCTGGCCGCAACGTCATCTTCCCGGGCACGAAGCTGCGCGACTATCTGAGTCGTCTGATGCTGCAGTTCCTCGCTGATGCGGATGGTTGGATCATTGATATTCGGCATGATGAAGCCCTTTGGAAATCTGAAAAAAGTTGGATCTGGATGTCCCGGAGGACTGGAAATGGAGCACAATAAAAAGCCTCCGTTGGTTTAATCGTCAAAATTGTTAAACTTTCTTTAATTAAAACGGTTTGGCGGGTGGGATTTTTCTGATTTTAGAAGATGGAAAAAATGCGAAATGCCAAAAAGGTCAGTTCAAAAGATGGAAAATTTTACTTTTGGATCTCGGAAAGGGAAAAATATTTAAAAATATCTTAAGAAAAAAGGGGGTTTTTCGGCGGGAATGGAAGGAGTGCTCTTGCCAATGTGCCGGAATATGCTATAATAGAAGTGCGTATTCCTGCAAAAAGCAAGACGCGGAAAATCGGACTGCGTGCCGGGAAGAAAACAATTCGGAGAAAAAGAAGATGGCAAATCGGATTTTGATTGCAGACGACAATCAGATGAATGTGGAACTGCTTGAGACGTTCCTGCTGGAGCTGGACTGTGAGATCGAAATGGCGTACGACGGTGCAGAAACGCTGGAAAAGGTGCAGTCATTCCATCCGGATCTGCTCCTTCTGGACATCATGATGCCGAAACTCAATGGTTTTGAGGTCTGCAAGAAACTGAAATCCGATCCGGCGACCTCGCAAACGATGGTCCTGATGGTGACGGCACTGAATGAACTTGGCGACATTGAGCGTGCGGTAGAGGCCGGCTGCGATGATTTTCTGAGCAAACCGGTCAACCGCGTCGAACTGCTCAAGCGCGTGGAGAATATGCTTCGGCTGCACTCGGTGACGGATGAGCTGGAACGTCTGCGTACGTATATCGACAGTATGGAAGCACTGCAGGGACCCAAAAGGAATCTGCAGGAATAGAGGGACCTGCCGGTAAAGGATCTGGGGAACGTCCATGGAAGAGCCGTTGATGTATTTTTTGTGTGCTTTAATGGCACTCCTTGCCGGTTTGTTTACTTTCATGAAAACGCAGAGAGACTGGCGGAAACAGGCTGCCGAGTGGGATGAGAAGCTGCGTGCGGAGTGCCGCGGCGCATCGGCGGAGGACTCTGAAAAGGAACCCGCCTGGCTGGTGTCCGAGAAACGTTTCTATCGTCGGCAGTATTGGATCCGAATGATGGTGGGAGTCTGTTTTCTGCTGATGACGCTGCTTTTCATGGGGATCTGGTACTGCCTGATCCACAAGCTGGCGGAGGAAGGCGTTTACTGTATTGCGGCACTGCTCCTCCTGACGTTCTGGATGTGTGCCTGGGCGGCGGCGGACGGTGTCCGGACATACGTTTACCTTGCGCGCAAAGATGCCAATGAGGTCATCGCGGAGGAAAAAGAGCGGCTTCGTTTGGAATTTGAGCGCCGTGCAAAACAGGGAAAAGGAACAGAAAAAGAAAAAAGTGTCCGTGACGGAAAGCGGAGCGGACGTTCGGAATAAAAGAGATTCGTGAAAGAATCAAGATCCAAAATCGAAAGATAGTGTGAAACATGATTGATATTTACTCCCTTTGTCCGGGCGGAACCGGCAAAAAGATCAAATTTTGCTGCCCCAATCGGGTCGAGGAATTTCGTAAAATCTACAAATTGCTTGATGCGAATCAGAATACGGCGTGCCTGAATTTTATTGACGGGCTTTTGCAGTCGGATCCGTCGTGTGCGTGTATGCTGGCGATCCGGTGCGTCATTTTGAAATCGCTGCCGAATCGCGAGCAGGATCTGATCGAGACGGCCTGCCGATTCTATGAAAATCATCCGGAGAATCCGATCGCGATCGCAGAATCCGCACAGGCGATCTATCTTGAGGGCCTCCAGACGATCGCGAAGAAATACGAGCCGCTTCCGCCGCAGCAGCGTGTGGATCTGGCGTTGGCAGAACGTGAAGAAATGCGGGACGTCATTCGCCGCACGATCCTGCGCTACGAAAAAGCCTTTTCTGTCCCGCAGCCGTTCCAGTATGAACAGGTCGTTCTGAAACTGGAAATGTTTGTGAAGATGCTGATCAAGGTCGGATTTTACGAATCGGCGAATGCCTGGATGGGGCTGGTGCTGGATGTCTCGTCCAATCCGGCGTTCCAGGAGATCTTCATGAACAGTCTGCGTCAGCTGAAGACAAACAAAGCGATCCAGCACTGTTTCCGGACCGGGCTTCGGGTCCAGAATGCTTCCGGAGAAAGCGCATGGAAAGCGGAATTTGACCAGATCGTGGAAACGCAGATCCGCAAACTGCACTGGAGCCGTGCGATCGAAGAACTGGAAGCACTGGCGGTCCGCCATGAAGAAGTGCGGAAGGCTCCGGAATACTGGTTCGATCTTGCCCTGCTCCATGAGTGGCTCTGCGATCTGGAAACGGCCGAGAAGTGCTGGAAAGAATATTTGAAGTGTGATGGCGTTTCGTTCTACGACGCACTTGAAAAACGGATCCGTTTGAGCTTTTTCCATGAATGCCCGCTCGAAGACGCGATGAATATCTGCACGCTGGATTTTCAGCTGACCGGTGCGGAGGAGGTCCTGGAGAAACTGAAGGCGGAACCGACGTATCGTCAGGTCCCGGAACTTCAGATGCAGAGTCTAAACGGCGAGACGCTCATGGCGGCTTTCGACATTCTGGATTCACCGGCGGCTGCGTCGCTGGAAGAACTGGATCCGGAATCGATCCCGGTCGTGGTCGGGAATGCGATCCTCTGGAAAAATGATGAGACCGGCGCGGCCCGGCTTGAGGTCATTAATGTGCTCCAGGGCGGTGCGGATTTCGTTCGTGAAGTGGTCGAAGAAGTCCTTTCCGGCTGGATCTCCGGCGAAGCGCAGCAGAAGGTGACGCGCAGCATTTCCGTGACGCTGGATTTCCTTTTGCGCAAGATCGCACTCCCCGCCGGTCTCTCGGATGCTCAGGTCCGGACGATGAAAAATCAGCACTGCCGCTCCATTCTTCTGGAACGCTGGATCCATTTCCCGCTTGGCATTCTGAAGCATCAGTCCATGTCCGCAGCGGCTGCGAAACCGCAGATGCGTCAGCTGGTCGAGACGGTGATCTATGCACTTCGGTATCTGCTGGAGCGGGAAAAGCTGGATGTCTCGCTCCTGAATGAATTGCGGGAAGTTCTTCATCTGGATCCGCTTCCGAAAATTTCCCAGGAGCAGATCGAAACGCTTTCCCCGCTCTTTTTCGACCAGCTGAAAATGGAAGATCTGACGCCGGCTCTTCTGGAACGGGTCTTCTATATTTCGCGCATGTTCAATGAGGACAATCTCCCGCAGGAAGTCCTTGATTCGGTCTCGAAAGATCCGCAGTATGCGGCAGCGTTCCGTATCGAGGTGCTCAAAGCGATGTGGAGCCGGGATCCTCATGGGGAGAATTTCCGTGAGATCGTGACGCGCGGACGTCAGCTTTGTGTCGAAAATCAGCTTTCGGATGTCTTTTTCGACATCATGGAAGTGGCTCATGCGATGAACGAAAATCGCCTTCAGACTGTTTTTGAAAAGCTGAAGCACATTAAGGAAGCACATGCCGATGATCCGGAAGCGATGCAGAATGCAGCCCAGCTGAGCCGGTACATGTACGGGGTCGTGCAGAATATGGATCCTGCGGATCTGGTCGTGCTTCAGCAGCAGACGGCATTCAGTTTTCCGGAAGGGATTGGTTTCCGGAATGTTCCGGGACGTGATCCTTTGGCTCATGGGATCCCGGGCGGAAATGCTTCGGAACGCGGTAACGGCTGAGCGGAGAGAGGGCGAAAATGTTCATTGCGCTGGAAGGCGGCGACGGTGTCGGGAAAAGTACGCAGATCTCTTTGCTTCGGGAATGGCTCGAAGCAAAGGGACGGCACGTGACGTTCTGCCGTGAACCGGGGAGTACCGGGTTGGGAGAGAAAGTGCGCGAACTCCTCCTTTTTCAGCGGGAGATCGGCATTTGCCGAATGAGCGAGCTGCTTTTGTTCATGACGGCCCGGGCGCAGGTGGTGAATGAGGTGATCCGTCCTGCGCTGGACCGGGGAGATGCCGTCATCGCGGACCGGTTCCTGCTTTCGAGTATCGTCTACCAGGGGTATGGCGGTGAACTGGATGTGGAGGAGATCCGTCATCTAGGGAAGATCGCTTCTGGAGGGATCCTGCCGGATCTGAACCTGATCCTGGATCTTCCGCTGAAGGCTGCGAAAGCTCGGAGAAAAGGAACTCCGGACCGGCTGGAGTCGGAAGCGGATGCGTTTCATGAACGGGTCCGGGAGGGCTTTTTGACGGAAGCCCGGCTGCATCCGGAGCAGAATGTCGTCATTTCTGCGGATCAGCCGATCGATGCGGTCCAGCAGGCGATCCGGTCGGCAGTGAGTTCCATTTTGAAACAGCCGTGAGCTTCATTTCAAAATAATTGTCGTGCAGGCATGGTTTTTGCTGCATTTTGAGCGCAAGATGCGGCCGAATCATTTTTTGGTTTTTTTGTCAGCGGTTCTGTGCAGAGGAACCCATTGGAGAAGTCATTCATGTCCGTTCCCGTTCCATTTCTCGATCTTTCGCGTCATGTGTCCGTCCTGAAAGATTCCATTAAGGAAAAGCTTTCTTCCGTCGTGGATTCGGGGATCTTCGTTCTTGGGCCGGAGATCGTTCAGCTTGAGAAACAGCTGGCGGAATACTGCGGAGTTTCGTATGCGATCGCGTGTTCCTCGGGAAGTGAAGCTCTTCTGATGGCACTCATGGCACTGGATCTTCAGCCCGGCGATGAGGTCATTGTTCCGTCGTTTACGTTTTTTGCGACGGCCAGTGCGGTCGTTCGGCTCGGCGGAAAGCCGGTTTTTGCGGATATTTGTCCGGACACTCTGAATATGGACCCTGAAGATGTCGCCCGAAAGGTGACTCCGCGGACCAAAGCGGTCATCCCGGTCCATCTTTTCGGGCGTTCTGCCAAGATGGAGCGTCTTGAGAAGATCGCGAAAGCGCATGATCTTGCTCTCATTGAAGATGCGGCGCAGGCGATCGGGGCGGAGGCTGCCTGGCATGGCGAAATGAAGCGGGTCGGCGCCATGGGACGCATCGGTTGCTTCAGTTTCTATCCGACGAAGAACCTGGGAACGATGGGAGACGGCGGTGCACTGACGACGAACGATCCGGAGATCGCGAAGAAACTGGAACTGATCCGCGGCCATGGCATGGCACCGCGCTATTTCCATAAAATCGTGGGGATCAACGGCCGATTGGACGCATTTCAGGGGGTCGTGCTGAATGAAAAATTCCCGCATCTGGATGAATGGACGAAAGACCGGCAGGAAATCGCGAAACGCTATTTTGAGCTTTTTGCCGGACGGCGTGAATTGGAAGGACGTCTCCAGCTTCCGAAACCGGAAGGAGAGGAACGGTGTGTCTGGAATCAGTTCTGCGTCTGTGTTTCGGATGCAGCCGACGGGCATTTGCGGGATCGGCTCATGGCATTTCTTGCAGAGAAAAAGATCGGGACGATGATCTACTATCCGTTTGGTCTGCACGAACAGGAGTGCTTCCAGTACCTTGGCTGTGCGCCGGAAGATCTTCCGGTGACGTATCGTGTCTCGCGCTCCATTCTTGCTCTGCCGATCTTCCCGGGTCTGACTTTGGAAGAGCAGGAAGCGGTCGTGGAAGGGATCTGCGCCTTCTTCAGAGAAAATTAAGGTTCAGGGAACCTGAAAAGGGGAAAAAAGGAAAACGGAAGAAAAGAGATCTTCGGTCGGCAACGGCGGGGCTGAAGAGCGGAGAGATCGGAACGGGTCGGGGGATTCATCATGAAACGGACTTTTTTGGATTGGGAGAAACCGTGCATTCCGACGCTGGCAGAGTATTTGCTGGACCAGTGCCGGCTTGGGGATTCCGATTTCTTTGATCTCTCCGGATACGTTCTGGTTTTTCCGAACCGTGCGGCCAGCAAACGTTTTCTGACGGTTCTTTCAGACCATGCCTGGAAGAATCAATGGACCATTGAGCCGCCGCGGGTAAGGCATATGGGGGATTTTCTGGAGCTTCTCTACGAGCAGAAAATGCCGTTTGCCTCCGTACTGACTCAGCAGGTCGTCTGGATGCAGGCGATCCGTGAAACTG